>NZ_NKIG01000005.1:0-225020 GCF_002255865.1 Pseudomonas sp. PGPPP1
ACAAGATCCTCGATGCAATCGGTGACCTCTACCTGCTGGGCAATAGCCTGATAGGCGAGTTCAAAGGCTTCAAGTCGGGCCACGCCCTTAACAACCAGCTGCTGCGCAAGTTGATTGAGCAGACAGATGCTTGGGAAGTCGTGACCTTCGAAGATGCCAGCACCGCACCGATCTCTTACATGCGTCCCGTTGCGGCGGTGTAAGTAACAACTCTCTTTCTTTAGTTTTGAAAGGCTGCCTTCGGGTGGCCTTTTTTTATGCCTGATCGTTCCCACGCAGAGCGTGGGAACGATCAGTCGGACTCCACAATCCGATTCCGCCCCGTATGCTTGGCCTCGTACAACGCCTGATCCGCACTCAACAGCAACGCTTCCAGTGACATGCGGCTGCGCTTGTCCCAGGTGCTCATGCCAATACTCACGGTAATCGGCCGCTCATCTCCCGCCATACGGGGCAAATGCTCGATGCTGCTGCGGATGTGTTCGGCAATCACCAGCGCGCCCTTGGCGTCGGTGTGCGGCAGGACCACGGCGAACTCTTCACCGCCATACCGCGCCGCTAGATCGGCGGGACGGCGAATATTGGTGCTAATCACCTGAGCAACCCTACGCAATGCCTCATCGCCTCCGTGATGGCCATGGCGGTCGTTGAATGCCTTGAAGTGGTCCACGTCGATCATCAGCAGCGTCAAAGGATCAGCTGAGCGCTGGGCACGGTCCCATTCCAGGCGCAGACGTTCGTCGAGTACGCGACGGTTGGCAAGGCCGGTCAACGCATCGGTGGCTGCCAGTTCTGACAGCACGCGTTCGGTGCGATAGCGACGCCGCAGCTCTCGGCGCAACATCCAGGTCAGCCATAGCAGGCCAATGCACAGCACGCCGGTGGCGCCGCTGGTGAGCAGTGCGGCACGGTTCCAAGGGGCGAACACATCATCGCTGGCCAGGGCCACTACCACTATCAGCGGCAACTCACCGACGTTGCTGAAGGTATACAGGCGTTCTTGCCCGGTAATGGAGGAGATCGCCTGAAAGCTGCCTTCGCCTTCGAGCAGCATGCGTTTGAAGTTAGGGCGGTCGCTCAGGTCCTTGTCGATCATGTCGCGCTCGGACAACGGCTGCTGGGCCAGGAGAATGCCTTGGGCGTTCAGCAGGTTGACGGTGCTGCCATTGCCGATGGTCAGGCGGTTGAACAATTGGTCGAAGTACGCCAGCCGCATCGTTGCGACGGCTACCCCGGCAAACTCACCATTGGGCCCGGAAACCCGACGGCTGAATGCAATACGCCAGACTTGATCGCACGCGCAGCGGATCTTGAACGGGCGACTGATAAACAGCCCTGCTTGGGGATTGTTCAGATGGGCCTGGAAATAATCGCGGTTGGCGAAGTTGCGCGGCGTCGGCCACAAGGTCGAGGAGTCGGCAATCACCGCGCCGTTGGCGTTCAGCAACAGCACTTCGCCTTTGAAGGGGGCCGCGATGGACTGGTCAAACTGCACCAGATGCTGGATGTCCGGGGACACCAGGGATAAATCCTTGCGCGTGGTCGCGCTGATCAGCCCTTGTAGTGCAAGGTCGTATAGCTCGACGTTGCGCAGCACATCGGCATTGATCAGTTGGGTAATGTTGGTGGTCGAGCGCTGGGCAGCCTGCAGGGTGCTGGCATGTTCGCGAATCAGCAGCGCAGCAACGATCACCATGATCAAGACGACAGTGACGCTACTGCCCAGAATCAAAAAAAGCTCTGGGCGTGAGCGCCGGTGGCGGGCGTGGGGTTGACTCATCGGGCAAACTTCAGCGGTGAGAATACTGGCAGTTTAGTTCTACGCGATGAAAATTAAATGAGGCGTGGCAAAGAAAGATCCAGGTCTCAGAACACGTTGATCGGGTAGTCGATAATCACGCGGTACTCATCCACGTCCCGATCGACTGCCGAGTAGCCGTTGCTGCCCCGATTGGTAGCCCATTGCAGGCGCACGGCCAGGTCCTTGGCCTTGCCGCCTTGCACCACGTATTTCAAGTCGATGTCCCGTTCCCAATGCTTGGCGTCTTTGCCGTCAGCGCTGTACCAGCTGCTGTAGCCACGGCTTTGCGGGTCGACTTTGGTCAGGTCGGTCTTGCCGCTGATATACGACACCGCCGAGGTCAGGCCAGGCATGCCGAGCCCTGCGAAGTCATAGGCGTACTTGAGTTTCCACGAGCGCTCGTTGGGGCCGTTGAAGTCAGAGTACTGCTGGGAGTTGTCCAGGTACACGCTGTCGCCCTGGGCGATGTAGTCGAACGGCGTGTTGCCGTTAACCCGCTGGTAGGCGGCGGTGACGCTGTGGTTGCCCACGCCCACGGTGAAATGCAGGCTGTAGGTGTTGTTGTCGATGTTCCCCAGCAGCGATTGACCGGTGTCCTGGGTGTGGTAGTAGTGCAGGCCCGGGTTGAGGCTGACCAGGTCATTCAGCGCGTAGGTGTAGTCCAGGTCGTAGTAGTACTGATGCCATACGTCCTTGAGTTCGGACGCGTAGAGGTTGCTGGTCAGGCCAGGAATACCGCTGAACGACACGCCCGCCCAGTTCATGTGCTGGCTGTCGGTATTGGGCGGCAGGGTGCCATAGCTGGTGCCAATGCGCCGGTGGCCACTCTGGTTGTAGAGCTTGGTGAAACTGGCTTGGCCGCCTTCGAACATCCAACCGTCGAGGCTGTGATTGGTCAGGCTGACGCCACGGAATGTCTGCGGCAGCATGCGCGTCATGCCGCCGGCAATCACCGGGTTGTTGAGAAACAGGTCGCCGGCCTTTAACTCGGTATCGAACGCGCGCATTTTCAAGGTGCCGCCCGCTGTGGAAAACGAACCTGGCGCCTTGCCGTTGCCACTGCCGTACGGAAGGATGCTGGAACCGTCGGTGCCGCCACCGCCGTCAAGCTTAAGACCCAGCATTGCGTTTATGTCCAGTCCGAAACCCACGGTGCCTTGGGTGTAGCCGGATTCGAAGGTGCCGAGAAAACCCTGGCCCCATTCCTTGCTGTCATCGGTGTGGATATCGCGACGGTCGCGGTTCATGTAGTAATTGCGGGTGTTGAGGGTGAGGTGCGAGCCTTCGACGAAACCGTCGGCGGGGGTGGAGTCTGCCGCGTGGGCAAGAGGGGCGATCGTTGCTGTAATCGCTAGGAATAGCGGGGTGAACGTCAGCGAGTTCTTCACCGGTGGAGCTCCTTTGGTCAATCGAAAACGGCCAATGTCGTGGGGGTGTGCCTGGCCTTTTTTACGGCAAAAAAAAGCCGCTGAAGTCAGCGGCTTTAAGACAGATTCCCAGTGTAGAGCCCTGGAAAAAAGTCGAGGGAAATTCGGGTAAGCGGGGACTGCCTTTGCCGTCGCGCTCATCGATGCGTCAAATTAACGCAGGCGAGCGGTACGATACAGAGTGTAACAAGATAATGACTGTTGCCCAAATCGCAACAGTTAGAGACGCCGAGGTGTTTGGGAGCTACACGGGCAAGGTAATGCCAAATGTATTGCCGCCGTGCTCACTGCGCACAAACACATCACCGCCGTGCATCAGTGCAATCGCCTTGACGATCGCCAGCCCCAGGCCGTGATTGGCCCCGCTGTTGCTGCGCGATGCGTCCACTCGATAGAAGCGTTCGAACAAACGTGGCAGGTGCTCGCTGGCGATCGCGTTGCCAGGGTTGGTGACGCCGATGGCGACCTGGTGCTCCTGCACTTCAATGTTCACTTCAATGGCCTGCCCCGGCGCGGTGTGCCGTACCGCATTGCTCAGCAGGTTGATCAGCGCGCGGCGCAGGTGGGCTTTTTCGATTTGCACTTGGGCATCGCCGTGGACAAGCACCTTGACCTGGGCGTCCTCAAGGATGAAGTCCAAGTAGTCGAGGGTGGTCGCCACCTCATCAGCCAGTGAGCTTTGAATCAGTTTGGTGGCTTTGCTGCCCTGGTCGGCGCTGGCGAGGAACAGCATGTCGTTGATGATCGAGCGTAGGCGTTCCAGCTCTTCAAGGTTGGATTGCAGCACCTCGAAATAATGTTCGGCTGAACGCCCGCGTGTCAGGGCCACCTGGGTCTGGCCGATCAGGTTGGTCAACGGCGAACGCAGTTCGTGGGCCACGTCGGCGTTGAACGACTCCAGGCGCGAATAGGCCTGTTCGACGCGGTCGAGGGTGGCGTTGAACGAGTTGACGAACTGGCTCAGCTCCGGGGGGAGCCGCGACAGATGCAGGCGCCCAGAGAGTTTTGGCGGTGTGAGCTTCTGTGCTTCATCCGACAATTTGCCCAACGGCTTGAGCCCGATACGCGAGACCCAGAACCCCAATAGCGCAGCGAGCACCACGCCGACAAACGCCAGGCCGATCAGCGCCATCAGCAAATGATGTTGGGTGGCGTGGAAGTTTTCTGTGTCGATGGCAATGATGAAACGCAACGGCGGCCGCTGGTCCTTGGCCGGGAACTGACTCACCAGTGCCTTGAACGGATGATCGTAGCCCGGCAGATGCAAATCACGCTTGCCAGTACCACCCTGGGCAAAGGCGCGGATCTGCGCATCGGGGTTGCCGTATTCGTAGAGCGGGTCACCACTGATGACCCAGAAACGGATGCGCTGGTCTTCTTCACCGAGCAATTTGAGTTTGGCAGTGATCTTCGCCCAGTGATCGGGCGTGCCGAAGCGGCCTACTGATGATTCCAGCACGCTGTAGCGAGCGTCCAGTTCGGCCCCCGGCAACGCCCCGAGGCTCTGGTCCACCTGCTGGTACAGCGCACCGCCGATCAACATGAAGATCAGCAACGCCACCAACGTGAACATGCCGCTCAGGCGCAGGGCAATGGAGTTAGCCACCACTTGGGTTCTCCTGCATGCGGCTCTCCAGCACATAGCCCATGCCGCGGATAGTGTGCAGCAGTTTCTGTTCGAAAGGCCCATCGAGCTTGGCACGCAGGCGCTTGATCGCCACTTCCACCACGTTGGCGTCGCTGTCGAAATTGATGTCCCAGACCATTTCCGCAATGGAGGTCTTGGACAGGATCTCACCCTGGCGTCGCGCCAACACGCTGAGCAGCGAGAACTCCTTGGCCGTCAGGTCCAGGCGCAGGCCGTTGCGGCTGGCTTTGCGGCTGATGAGGTCGATCCACAAGTCGGCGACCGTCACCTGCACCGGCTCATGGCCACCGCTACGGCGAGTCAGGGCTTGCAGGCGCGCCACCAGCTCCAGGAACGAAAATGGCTTGCCCAAGTAATCATCGGCACCTTCACGCAAGCCACGAATGCGGTCTTCGACACGCTCGCGGGCGGTGAGCATGATCACCGGCGTCTGCTTGCGCGCACGCAGGGCACGCAACACGCCGAAGCCGTCCAGGCCCGGCAGCATCACGTCGAGCACGATCACTGCGTAGTCGTTCTCCAATGCCAGGTGCAAACCCTCGACGCCTTCGCGGGCCACATCGACGGTGTAGCCTTGTTCCGTCAGGCCGCGATGCAGGTAGTCTGCGGTTTTTTCTTCATCTTCAATAATCAGGACGCGCATGACACCGCCTCAGTGTGTGGTCGCCAACGCAGGCGTTGGTGTGGGCCGGTGGAAGAACTTCTCAAGGTACAAGTATATGACCGGTGTGGTGAACAGCGTCAGCGCCTGGCTCACCAGCAACCCGCCGACCACTGCGATGCCCAGTGGCTGGCGCAGTTCGGCGCCGACGCCGTAACCGAGCATCAGCGGCAGGGCGCCAAGCAGGGCCGCCAAAGACGTCATGATGATCGGACGGAACCGTGTGATGCACGCTTCGAAAATCGCATCCTGAGGCGTCAGCCCGCGTGTGCGTTGCGCCTCCAGGGCGAAGTCGATCAGCAAGATACCGTTCTTCTTGACGATGCCGATCAACAGCACCAGGCCGATCAACGCCATGATCGAGAAGTCCTGGCCCAGCAGCCACAGCATGATCAGCGCGCCCAAGCCTGCCGAAGGTAGGGTCGAGATGATGGTCAGTGGGTGCACAAAGCTCTCGTACAGCACGCCAAGAATAATGTAGACCGCCACCAGCGCCGCGAGAATCAGCCACGGCTGGCTGGCCAGCGAACTCTGGAATGCCTGGGCCGCACCCTGGAAATTGCCGATGATCGAGGACGGCATGCCGATCTCGTTCTTGGCCTGGTTGAGCAGAATTACCGCATCCCCCAGCGCCACGCCGGGCGCCAGGTTGAACGACAGGTTGGCAGCCGGGAACATGCCGTCATGACTGATGGACAGCGGCCCGACCGTGGGCGCATCGACCTTGGCCAGTGCCGACAGCGGCACCATTTCATTGGTCAGCGGTGAGCGCAGGTAGAAGTAGTTCAGGCTCTCGGCCTTGCCGCGCTGGCGGGTATCCAGTTCCAGCACCACTTGGTACTGGTTTATTTCGGTCTGGAACTCATTGACCTGGCGTTGGCCGAACGCGTCGTACAGCGCTTGGTCAACGTCGGTGGCGGTCAGGCCGAAGCGTGCGGCGGCACGGCGGTCGATGGTGATCTGGGTAATGCTGCCGCCCAGTTGCAGGTCGTTGGATATATCGCGGAACGCCGGAATGGCGCGCAGTTTTTCGGTCAAGCGCTGGGTCCAGGTGTTCAGCGTCGCACCGTCGTTACTTTTGAGCACATATTGGTATTGGCTGCGGCTGGGGCCGGAGCTGAGGTTGATGTCCTGACCGGCGCGCAGGTACAGGACAATCCCCGGCACAGCGGCCAGCTTGGGTCGGATGCGGTCGATGAATTGGCTGGCGGACACGTCCCTGTCACCCCGGTCTACCAGGGAGATCCAGAAGCGGCCGTTGGCGATGGTCTGGTTGCTGCCGGTCACGCCGACAGAGTGGGAGAACGCCCGCACGGCGGGGTCAGCCTTCATGATTTCGGCCAGTGCCTTGTGCTTGGCGACCATGTCTGGATAGGACACATCCGCCGCTGCCTCGCTGGTACCGAGGACGAAGCCGGTGTCCTGTACCGGGAAAAACCCCTTGGGGATAAACACATAACCGGCCACGGCCAGGCCCAGGGTCAGCAAGAAGATGCCGGCCATCGTACGTGGGTGGGCGAGGGCGCGGCGCAGGTATTTTTCGTAACCTGCCAGCAAGCGTTCGCCAAAGCCGGGGTTGTCATGGGGCCGATGGCTCGGCGCTTTCATGAACAGTGCCGCCAGGGTCGGTGCAAGTGTCAGGGACACTACGACGGAGATCAGGATGGTCGAGGTGGCAGTCAAGGCAAACTCCTTGAACAACCTGCCGACTACACCGCCCATGAACAGCAACGGAATGAAGGCCGCCACCAGCGACACACTGATGGATACCACGGTAAAGCCAATCTCACTGGCGCCTTTGATGGCGGCCTCGCGCTTGTCCAGGCCGGTTTCCAGATGGCGATGGATGTTCTCCACCACGACGATTGCGTCATCCACCACAAACCCCACAGCCACCACAATGGCCACGAGGGTCAGATTATTCAGGCTGAAGCCCATCACGTACATCAGGGCAAAGCTGGCGATCAACGACACCCCCAGCACGCTCGACACAATGAGGGTGGCCGACCATTGGCGCAGGAAAATCGCCATGACGCCGATCACCAGCAGAACGGCGATCAGCAGGGTCATTTCCACTTCGTGCAACGAGGCGCGGATGGTGGTGGTGCGGTCCATCAACACGCTGACCTGGACCGAGGCCGGTAGCATGGCTTCCAGGCGCGGCATTTCGGCCTGGATGCGTTCTACTGTTTCGACGATGTTGGCGCCGGGCTGACGGGTGATTACCAAGTTGACGCCGGGAGTGTCGCCGGCCCACGCCTGGACGTAGGCGTTTTCCGAGCCGTTGACCACTTTGGCCACATCGCGCAGTTGCACCGGTGCGCCGTTCTTGTAGGAAATGATCAGGTCGCCGTATTCATCCGGGTGAAACAGTTGGTCGTTGGTCGCGAGGGTCGACACGCTGTTCTGGCCGTACAGTGCGCCCTTGGCGAGGTTGAGGCTCGATTGCTGGATCGCCAGGCGCACATCCGCCAGGGTCAGGCCGATGGCGGCCAGTTTGTCGGGCGAGGCCTGCACGCGGATCGCGGGGCGCTGCTGGCCGGTGATATTGATCTGGCCAACGCCATCGATCTGGCTGATTTGCCGGGCGAGCAGGGTTTCCACCAAGTCACTCAATTCGGTGCCGGGCATGTCGTTGGAGCTGACACTGACGATCAGCACCGGGCTGTCTGCCGGGTTGACCTTGCGCCAGGTCGGCAGGCTTGGCATATCGCTGGGCAGTTTGCCGGCCGCGGTGTTGATGGCGGCCTGAACCTCCTGCGCGGCGGTGTCGATGCTCTTGTCGAGGGTGAACTGCAGGGTCAGCAGGCTTGAGCCCAAGGCGCTGCTGGACGTCATTTGGGTCATGCCGGGGATGGCACTGAATTGCACCTCCAACGGAGTGGCCACCGACGATGCCATGGTGTCGGGGCTGGCGCCGGGTAACTGTGCGGTGACCTGGATCGTCGGGAATTCGGCTTCCGGCAACGGGGCGATAGGCAATTTGGGGAAGGCAATCAGCCCCAACAACACCAGGGCGAAGGTGAGCAGCAAGGTGGCGACCGGGCGGTCGATGCACCAGGCAGAAACCGACCCCCGCGCCGTCATGGCTGCACCTTGACGTCAGCGGTCTCGATCGTCTGGGGCGGCTCTTTGAGAATCTCGACCTGGGCACCGGCCTTGAGCCGCGATTGACCATCGCTGACCAGTACGTCACCGGGCTGGACGCCCTTGAGGATAGAGCGCTCGCTGTCCTGGTACACCACTTGTACCGGCACGATGTCCACCTTGTCGCCGTTGACGCGGTACACGAAGTGCGAGTCCAAGCCGCGTTGCACCACGGTCGGCGGTACGGCCAGGGCGTTGCGGTCTAGGGCCGTCTGGATCTTGATTGTCACCAGTTGGCCTGGCCAGAGCTTCTGCGCGCTGTTGCGGAACTCGGCCTTGGCGCGAATGGTGCCGGTGGTGCTGTTGATCTGGTTGTCGATCAGGCTCAGGCGGCCTTCGCCCAGTAGCTCACTGTGTTCACCTTCGGTATCGGCACCGAGGAAGGCGTCGACGCTGGCCGGATACTCGGCGGCGATCAGGCCCTGGAGGGTCGGCAGCATCTGCTGGGGCAAGGAAAACTCGACTGCAATTGGGTCGATCTGGGTCACCGAGAACAAGCCTTGGGTGTCGCTCATGCGCAGGAAGTTGCCTTCATCCACCGTGCGAATACCGACGCGACCCGTCACCGGGGAGCGAATTTGCGTGTAGGAAAGCTGAACCTGGGCCGAATCGATCGCGGCCTGATTGCCTTGCACGGTTGCTTTCAATTGGTTGACCAGGGCTTGTTGCTGGTCGTAGGTCTGCTTCGACACGCCGTCATCGACACTCAGTTCTTTGTATCGCTTGAGGTTGACCAGCGCCACTTGCAACTGCGCCTGGCTTTCGCCCAATTGCGCCTTGGCCTGGTCGAGGCTGGCGCGAATCGAGCGGTCGTCGATGGTTGCCAGCAGGTCGCCGGCCTTGACCAGTTGCCCTTCCTTGACCAGCAATTTGGTGAGGACGCCGTCGATCTGCGGGCGGATCACCACACTGTGCAGCGACAGCACTGAACCGATCCCGCTGAGATAGCGCGGCAGGTCTTGTTCCACTACGTTGATCACGCGCACTGGCACGGTTGTCGAGGCAACCAGTTTGGTCTTGGCGGGCCGGGTGAAAAACCAGGCAGCAACGGCCACTATTATGAGGGCGCCTACGATCAAGGCGGTTTTGCGTTGAATATGCATGCTGTAGGGCGCCGGGACGAAAATTGGGAAGAATGACGCGTACTTATAGCGTGTGAACCCGGTCAACAAAGTGACCGCTATCTGACAGTGGCGTCAGTTAAGCCCTGACCATTCGTACGACAGTGGTTAAAGATTACGGGGCCGCAGGTATACTGCGCGCCAGTGTGGCCCGCAAGCCGGCCCGCCTCATTTTTTGCACGCTCCGGAGCTTCCATGACTTCCCCGACACAATCCCCTGTTGAAGCGGCCGACCTGGTCGATCCGGCAAGCGCCGAAAGCGTTGAAAAAACCGAGATTCCGGCGTTCAAGTTTCCGTTCAAGCCGGGTGAGCTGGCCGGGGCCAAGAATGCCGCCCAGCCTTGGTACAAGAATGGCGCCAAAAACGGCCATACGAAGTCTCCGGGCATGGCCCCACCGGGTACTCGCCGCTCGATGGGTAAACGCTAAGAGTAATAGGCTGAAGTCTGTTAGGGCTATTTCCTACAGATTGCGCTGAAGTTTCCGATTGTATGCCAGCGACCGTTTCTTGAAAGTTTGCACAGCTTTTGCTCTGCCCTGAGTTTTTTACCCGGGTGGAGCAGAGGTTGCTCTTTCCGGAAAAGGACGTTTCCCGTGGCGTTGATACACCTCTGTGCAGTGTTTGCTCTATTGCTCTCGGCGAATGCCGTTGCGGCCGTTGATCAACCGCGACGCGAGATCCGCTTCGCCATTGCTGCGCAATTCCCTCCTTTCCAGAGCCGCACCCCCCAAGGGCAGTTGGTCGGGCTGAATATCGAACTGGGCAACGCCCTGTGCCTGCAATTGAATGCGCGCTGCACGTGGGTCGACCAAGTACTGATCGAAAACTTCAAAGCCCTTGAAGCCCTGCAGTTCGACGCAATCATGGGCATCGCTCCCACGCCCGAGCGACGACGCTGGGTAAGCTTCACCGACAACCTTTATCCCTTCACCACTCGCCTGGTGGCACTTAAAAACTCAGGCCTGACACCGACTGCCAGGTCGCTGAAAGGCAAGCGAGTCGGCGTGTTGCTGGGGAGCAATCGTGAAGCCTTCGCCCGTTCCAAATGGGCACCCAAGGGCGTTATCGTCGAGAGCTTCTGGCTCAACGACGAGCTGGTCCGCAGCCTGGTGGCCGGTGAAATCGATGCAACCCTGCAGGGCACCGTGGAAATCCGCGACGTCTTGCTAGACACCGACACAGGCCAGGACTTCGACTTTGCAGGGCCCGCTGTTTCCGCGGAATTGCTGGGTGATGGTGCCGCGATCGCGCTGCGCAAACCGGACACGGCGCTGCGCAATGAACTCAACCATGCGCTTGAACAGTTGATGCAAAACGGCGAGTACCAGCGGATCGTCCAGCCTTATCGCTTGGAAATACAGTGATGGCCAATTAATTGCGCAGAACATGAGCTAGATCAGTATTTGCCCGATGGGGGCGCTTAGAGTCGACGCCCTGCCGACTCTTCTAACAATCACGAGCGCGCTTGCCCATGAAGATCAATCTGCCGGTCACCGGTCGAAATGTGGACTTTGCCCCTGACGCCAACATCCTTTCGACCACCGACCTGACGAGCGCAATTACCTACGCCAACCAAGACTTTATCGACATCAGTGGCTACAGCCGCGATGAGTTGTTGGGCACGCCGCATAACATCTTGCGTCACCCGGACATGCCGCCGCAGGCATTTGCCCACATGTGGCAAACCTTGAAAGCTGGGCGCTCATGGATGGGCATGGTGAAAAACCGTTGCAAGAACGGCGATCACTATTGGGTCAGCGCGTACGCCACGCCCGTGACGCGGGACGGTGTGACGGTGGAGTATCAGTCGGTGCGCACCAAGCCGGATGCGCGCACGGTAGCGGTAGCGGAACGGGCCTATGCGCGTTTGCTCACGGGTAAGCCCGCGCGCTGGCCGGTCGTGGGCCTGGGCCTGAAATTGTCGGCTTGGGTCGCTGCTGCCTGCGGTGTGACCGGGGCGTTGGTGTTGGGCTTGGCGGCCTATTCGCTGACCTGGCAACTGTTAGCGCTGGCTGCGGGCTGTGCGGCAGGCGCGGTGGGTGTAAGCGCGATCCTTCGACCTCTGGCCCAGTTGAGTCAGCGGGCACGCGTCATTGCCGATAACCCGTTAAGTCAGGCGATCTACACCGGCCGTCGGGATGAGTGCGGGCAGATCGCGTTCGCCCTGCAGATGCTCGAAGCCCAGGTGGGCGCGGTGGTGGGGCGTATCGGCGATGCTTCCCAGCGTCTGTCCGGGCATGCGTCCCAACTGGTGCGGCAACTCGATAGCAGCCACGCCAGTAGCCTGGGCCAGCAAGCCCAGACCGACCAGGTGGCCGCGGCGATCCATGAAATGGCCGCCAGCGTGGCCGAAATGGCCAACCATGCCCAGCAGGCGTCCAAGGCGGCAGACCAGGCCGGCAACGAGACCCGTGAAGGTCATCAACGCGTGGACGAGAGCCGCGACGCGGTATTGCGTCTGTCTCAGGAGTTGGCGCGCGCCACCGAGGTGATCCACCAACTGGAACACCACAGCGGCGAGATCAGCGGTGTACTTGAGGTGATACGCACGATTGCCGAGCAGACCAACCTGCTGGCGCTGAATGCCGCCATCGAAGCCGCGCGCGCCGGTGAACAGGGGCGCGGGTTTGCGGTGGTGGCCGATGAGGTGCGCGGCCTGGCCCAGCGCACTCAGCAATCGACCGATGAAATCCAGCGCATGATCAGCACCCTGCAAGGCGGCGCGCGGGATGCGGTGCAGGCCATGGCGCACAGCAGCGAGCATGTCGAGGCCAGTGTCCAACAGGCGCAACGGGCTGCTGCGGCGTTGGACGGCATCAGCCAGCGTGTCATGCAAATCACTGCCATGAGCCAGCAGATCGCGGCGGCCGTGGAGGAACAAAGTGCCGTGAGCGAAGACATCAATCGCAATGTCGTCGGCATTCGTAACGCTGGGCAGGCCACTGTCAGTGCCGGGCAGCAGAGCCAGCTCAGTTCGGAGGATGTGGCGGCGTTGGCGGAGGATTTGCGGCAGTTGGCGCGGGAGTTTTGGAGTGGGCGGCGCTGACTGTTGGTTTGATGGTGAATATTCCGGCCTCATCGCGGGCAAGCCCGGCTCCCACCTTTGACTGCATTCCAAAGTTGGAACACGGTCAAGTGTGGGAGCTGGCTTGCCTGCGAAAGCGGTGCTAAGGCTTACGCCGCCCTCAGCGAAATAAACGCATAATTGGCCGGCACCTGCGTCGCAATCTGCGCCCCGGCATCCAGCACCTGCTCGGCAATATCCATCCCCGACACATGAAACACCCACTCACTGGCCACCGCCGGCCGCTCCACCGCCAACTCAATCGCCTGTGCAAACGCGCCCATGTCCGGCAGGTACGCCGTAAACCCATCGCCCTTGAGCGCCGTGGTGCGAATGCCCAGCAACGCGCACACCGCCTCCTTGGCCTGCACGTCGTCGCGGTCGGCCTGGCGTGAGCGTTGGATCAGCTCGGCCAACGCCACGTCCATCAACTCACCCCCGACGATCAGCGCCGGCCCCTGCTCCCAGGACTCCGGCGGGCAATCCTTGGCGGCGGGGCTCAACGGGATATGTGGGTTGATCTCCATCGGATAAATGCGACACACCAAGGGCCGCCGTTCATAGATGCGGCAGCGATTGTCTTCGTCAAGATTCCGGCAGCGTCCGGCGTTGTAAGCGGCAAAAGTGATCGCCACAAACGCCTCGATGTTGCCGCTGGGCACCACCACCGAACGACGCTCGGCATGTTCGCGTTGTTGTTGGGGCAGGCCGAGGCCATTGCCGAGGAAACCTTCCACCAGAACAATGACATTACCGCCGTCGGCCGCCCACATACGGGCTTCGTCGAGGGTGAGGGGGACGTGATGGTCGGTGCAGCATTTACCGCAACCGACGCAGGAAAAGTGAGTGTTCATGGCGGATCTGTCACCAGGCAAGGTCAGAGGGCATGCTGGAACGGTGACGGGTTTTTACCTCTGTCCACCGAGCTGGCTCTCTGGAAGCAAGTTGTGCGCCAGCGCCTGTCAGTCCTCTTGCACTACATCCCGTAGGACGAATTTCATTCCCGCGCTTTCGTATAGCTGCCGGGCACGCAGGTTGCTTTCCAGCACCTTGAGGTCCACGTAGGGTTCGCCGCGCTGCTTGAACACCTGGAAACTGTGCAACAGCAGCGCGCGACCGAGCCCCTGGCCTTGGGCGCAAGGGTGCACGGACAGGTTCTTGATGAAGGCGCTGGTCCAGCACTGAGCTACGCCGATAATGCCCTCGGCGTTACTCGCCACCAGGCACAGCGTGGGGTCGAACTCGGCATCGGTGGTGAACTGGCGCTGCCAGGTTTCCAGGTTGGGCACGCGGCCGCCGCCTTGCTCCTGAGTCATGCGCAACACTGCGTGAATCGCTGGGGCCAGGTCGTCGCGGTAATGGTCCAACTGGGTATCGGCCGGCCATTGCGGGGCGGGCAGGCTGCCGGTGAGGTCGCGGCGCAGCAGTTGGAAATATTCGCTCACAGGCCTTTTTGCGCCACGGTTTGCGCAGCCACCACCAGGCACTTGGTCAGCTCGGGCGACGAGAACTTGGTCAGCACCGCGTCAGCGCCAGCCAGGCGGGCTTTTTCACTGTTCATCGCGCTGTCCAGGGAGGTGTGCAGCAACACGTAAAGCTCTTGGAAGTCTGGCGTTTCACGCAGGGTACGGGTGAGGGCGTAGCCGTCCATCTCGGACATTTCGATGTCAGACACCACTACGTTGATCTGCTGCGCGGTGCCTTGCAGTTCCAGCAGCACATCGATGGCTTCCTTGGCACTGCGTGCGGTGTGGCACGTGAGGCCCAGGTTGCGCAGGGTGTGCACCGACTGCTGCAGGGCCACTTGGCTGTCGTCCACCACCAGGATGCGCGCATTGCCGAGCACTTCCGCCTCTTCCATGGTCAGGTCGGTGGGCGCGGCTTCGATCTGCGCCGGGGCGATGCCGTGGATGACTTTTTCGATGTCCAGTACCTGCACCAGGCCGCCCTCTACCTGGGTAACCCCGGTGATAAACGAGCGATTGCCGCCGGACCCGAAGGGGGGCGGGCGAATGTCAGTGGTCAGGCAGTGCACGATCTTGCTCACCGCCTGCACATGCAGGCCCTGCTTGGAGCGGCTCACATCGGTGACGATCAGGCAGCCGCCGTCCGGGTCTTGCAGGGGCATTTCCCCCAGGGCACGGCTCAGGTCGATCACCGACAGCGAAGCGCCGCGCAAGGTGGCGATGCCTTTGACGTGAGGATGGGACTCCGGCAGCTTGGTCAGCGGCGGGCACGGAATGATTTCGCTGACTTTCAGCAGGTTGATCGCCATCAGCTTGCCGCTGCGCAGGGTAAAGAGCAGAAGCGAGAGTGAATCTGCGCGGGCTTTGGTGGTGGACATAAAAACCTTCTGTGGATCAGGGATGACATCTATAGAAGGTTATCGACTTGAGCGGCCCATGCTTTAGGGGCATGGGCCGCTAAAATCAGCCCTTCCAGACCTGCGGGTTCACGAGGTCCTGCGGACGCTGGCCCAGCAGGGCGCTGCGCAGGTTTTCCAGGGCGCGGTTGGCCATGGCTTCGCGGGTTTCATTCGTCGCCGAGCCGATGTGCGGCAAGGTCACCGCATTGCTCAACTGGAACAACGGCGACTCGCTCAACGGCTCCTGCTCATACACATCCAGCCCGGCACCCCGAATACGTTGGGTTTGCAGCGCTTCGATCAGCGCCGGCTCATCCACCACCGGGCCGCGAGAGATGTTGATCAGGATTGCGCTGGACTTCATCAGGCCCAGCTCGCGGGTGCTGATCAGGTGGCGAGTCTTGTCGCTCAACGGCACCACCAGGCACACGAAGTCCGACTCGGCCAGCAACTGGTCCAGGCTGCGGAACTGGGCGCCCAGCTCCTGCTCAAGCTCAGTCTTGCTGCTGTTGCCGCTGTACAGGATCGGCATGTTGAAACCCAGGCGACCGCGACGGGCCACGGCTGCGCCGATATTGCCCATGCCGACGATGCCCAAGGTCTTGCCGTGCACGTCGCAACCGAACAGCGGCGCACCCACGCTGGCTTTCCACTGGCCGGCTTTGGTCCAGGCATCCAGTTCGGCCACACGGCGTGCGCTGCTCATCAACAGGGCAAAGGCCAGGTCGGCGGTGCTTTCGGTGAGCACGTCGGGGGTGTTGGTGAGCATGATCCCGCGTTCATTGAAGTAGGGCACGTCGTAGTTGTCGTAGCCCACCGACACGCTGGACACCACTTCCAGCTTGCTCGCACCTTGCAACTGCTCGCGGCCCAGCTTGCGGCCCACCCCGATCAAACCGTGGGCGTGGGGCAGGGCTTCATTGAATTGAGCGTTGATATCACCCAGCTTGGGGTTAGGCGCGATCACCTCGAAATCCTGTTGCAGGCGTTCGATCATCTGCGGGGTGACACGGCTGAAGGCGAGGACAGTCTTTTTCATTGCAGGCGGGCTCATCGACTACGGAAGAATGCCAAGCACGCTAACATTCCTGCCCACGCTTGTCAGGACACCACCACGCTAAAGTGAGCAGCGTACCCCTGTGGGAGCTGGCTTGCCTGCGATAGCGGCGTACCAGGAAAACCGCTATCGCAGGCAAGCCAGCTCCCACAGTTGATCTCGGTTGTCTGGCAGGAATCAGTTCGCTAAACGAGCGCTGCCCAACCCGCCACTCACTTCATACGCCACCAACTCCGCCTGATGCGCCGCCAGAATCTCCGGCAACGAACCGCGCAGGTATTCCACCCAGGTCTTGATCTTCGCATCCAGGTATTGGCGCGACGGGTAGATGGCGTACAGGTTCAGCTCCTGGGAACGGTAGTTGGGCATCACCCGCACCAGGGTGCCGTTGCGCAGGCCTTCGATGGCCGCATACACCGGCAGCAGGCCAACGCCCATGCCGCTGGTGATCGCGGTTTTCATCGCGTCGGCCGAGTTCACCAGGAACGGCGAGGTGTTAATGGCCACGCTTTCCTGGCCTTCGGGGCCGTTGAAGGTCCATTTGTCCAACTGGATCACCGGGCTGACCAGGCGCAGGCACGCGTGGTTGAGCAAGTCATGGGGGCGTTGTGCGCAGCCCTTGGCCTTGACGTAATCCGGCGAGGCGCAGGCGATGCTGTAGGTGATGCCCAGGCGTTGGGACACGAAACCCGAGTCCGGCAGCTCGCTGGCCAGCACGATGGACACGTCGTAGCCCTCGTCGAGCAGGTCCGGTACACGGTTGGCCAGGGTCAGGTCGAAGGTCACGTCCGGGTGGGTGCGGCGGTAGCGGGCAATCGCGTCGATGACGAAATGCTGGCCGATGCCGGTCATGGTGTGCACTTTCAGCTGCCCGGCAGGGCGTGCGTGGGCGTCGCTGGCTTCGGCTTCGGCTTCTTCGACGTAGGCGAGGATTTGTTCACAGCGCAGCAAATAGCGTTTACCGGCTTCGGTCAGCGCTATGCGACGGGTGGTGCGGTTGAGCAAGCGGGTTTGCAGATGGGCCTCTAGGTTGGAGACCGCGCGCGAGACGTTGGCCGTGGTGGTGTCCAGTTGCACGGCGGCGGCGGTGAAGCTGCCAGCCTCGGCCACACAACTGAAGGCGCGCATGTTTTGCAAAGTGTCCATGGAGTGTTCTCAGGGGAGATAACAAATTGTGACAGAAAGTTACGCCGTCCAGTGATCCCTACCAACGGATTATCGCCTGAACGGTAACAAAGATTCACAGGAATGCCAGCTTATCGTCCTCAATGCCGCCGCCTAGAATTGCGCCACCTTCCCCCGCAACACCACCTCAGGAATTCGTTCGCCGTGCCGCGTCGCATCAGCAGAGAGCTCAAGACTCTCATTAACGGAGGGCTGAAGGCTCTCAGTGTTTGCGCCTTATCGTTAGCAATCAGCGGCTGTATCGGAACCGGAGGAATTGCCCCCCAAGGCCAGGCCCTCAGCGCCAACAACCTGGCCACCGACGAAGCGATCCAGAGCGCGGCCCAGGACGCCCATTGGCCCACAGCGCTTTGGTGGCAAGCCTATGGCGACGCCCAGCTCAACCATTGGGTCGACCTCGCCACCCAAAACAGCCCGAGCATGGCCATGGCTGCCGCACGCGTCCGTGAAGCACGGGCCATGGCCGGGATTGCCGAGTCAGCCGAGTCGTTGCAGATCAACAGCGACACCACCCTCAAGCGCCACAACTGGCCGAAGGACCAGTTCTACGGCCCCGGCGAGCTGAGCGGTGCCAACACCTGGGACAACAATTCCTCCCTTGGCCTGAGCTACGCCCTCGACCTGTGGGGCCGCGAAAGCAACACCACCGAGCGCGCCGTGGACATGGCGCACATGAGCGCCGCCGAAGCGCGCCAGGCCCAACTCGAATTGCAGAACAACGTCGTGCGGGCCTATATCCAGCTGTCGTTGCACTACGCCAACCGCGATATCGTCTCCGCCACCCTGGCCCAGCAACAGCAGATCCTGGACCTGGCCAACAAACGCCTGAACGCCGGGATCGGCACGCACTTCGACGTCAGCCAGGCCGAAACCCCGTTGCCGGAAACCCACCGCCAACTGGATGCTCTGGATGAAGAAATTGCCTTGAGCCGTAACCAGCTTGCCGCCTTGGCGGGCAAGGGACCGGGGGAGGGCGCAACACTGCAGCGCCCGACCTTGTCCCTCGCGGCCCCCTTGAAGTTGCCATCGAGCCTACCCGCGCAACTGCTCGGCCAACGCCCGGACGTGGTCGCCAGCCGTTGGCAGGTTGCTGCCCAAGCCCGTGGCATCGACGTGGCCCATGCCGGGTTCTATCCCAACGTCGACCTGGTGGGCAGCCTCGGCTACATGGCCACTGGCGGCGGCATGCTGGAGTTTCTGGCGGGCAAGAAATTCAACTACAACGTAGGCCCGGCGATCACCTTGCCGATCTTCGACGGCGGGCGTTTGCGCGCCGAACTAGGCGAAGCCAGTGCCGGTTACGACATCGCCGTCGCCAAGTACAACCAAACCCTGGTCAACGCGCTCAAGGGCATCAGCGACCAGTTGATCCGCCGCGAATCGATGGACAAGCAATCCAACTTCGCCGCCCAGTCGGTGGCCTCGGCGCAGAAAACCTATGACATCGCGATGATCGCCTACCAGCGTGGCCTCACCGACTACCTCAATGTGCTCAATGCCCAGACCTTGCTGTTCCATCAGCAGCTGATCGAGCAACAGGTACAGGCCGCCCGCCTGAGTGCACATGCCGAACTGGTCACCGCCCTGGGCGGCGGCCTCGGTGCCGGCAACGACGTACCCCAGGATGCCAAGACCCTCCCGAGCAAGACCCCGGCGGCACTCGCCGTGTTTGATCACTGAGTAGGACTGAATGACTCCCTTGCCTGCACCGCTGCGCTGGCTGCACTCCCTTGAGTGGCGCCGCGGTTTCTTCGACTGGGCACGCAGCGACGGCGTGACCTGGGTGTATATCTTCAAGGTGCTGATTGCCGCGTTCCTCACGCTGTGGCTGGCGATGCGTCTGGAACTGCCGCAACCGCGCACCGCGATGATCACCGTGTTTATCGTGATGCAACCGCAGAGCGGTCAGGTATTCGCCAAGAGTTTCTACCGCTTCCTGGGCACCCTGGCCGGGTCGGCGGTGATGGTGTTGTTGATCGCCTTGTTTGCGCAGAACACCGAACTGTTCCTTAGCGCGCTGGCGATCTGGGTTGGGGTTTGCACCGCTGGTGCAACGCGTAATCGCAACTTTCGCGCCTACGGTTTTGTACTCGCCGGCTACACCGCGGCGATGGTCGGCCTGCCAGCCCTGGCGCATCCAGACGGCGCATTTATGGCGGCAGTGTGGCGGGTGCTGGAAATTTCCTTGGGGATTTTGTGTTCTACGCTGGTCAGCGCCGCGATCCTGCCGCAAACCTCCAGCGCCGCGATGCGCAACGCCTTGTACCAGCGCTTTGGTGTGTTCGCGTTGTTCGTCACCGACGGCCTGCGTGGGCGCAGCCAGCGCGAAGGTTTCGAGGCCAGCAACGTGCGCTTTATCGCTGAAGCGGTCGGCCTGGAAGGGCTGCGCAGCCTGACCGTGTTTGAAGACCCGCACATGCGTCGGCGCAATGGTCGATTGAGTCGCCTCAACAGCGAATTCATGAGCATCACCACGCGCTTCAACGCCTTGCACCAATTGCTTGAGCGGCTGCGTACCGATGAGGCCGATCACGTGGTGGCGGCGATCAAACCCGGCCTGCACGAGCTGGCCGAGCTGCTCGATGGTTTCTCCGGACGTGCGCTTACCAGCCCCGATGCCGCGCGCCTGGTGGCGCAACTCACGGCCTATAAGGACGGCCTGCCGGCCAAGGTGCGTGCGTTGCGCGCGGCCTTTCAGGACGGCAACCCTACCGAAGCCGAGCAACTGGATTTCCACACTGCCTACGAGTTGCTCTACCGCTTTGTCGACGACTTGCACAACTACGCACAAACCCACGCCTCCCTGGCCGACCACAGCCACGCCCGGGAAGACTGGGACGAACCCTACACGCCCAAAACCAACTGGCTGGCCTGCGCGGCGTCGGGGATTCGCGCGTCATTCATCCTCATCGTGCTCGGCAGCTATTGGGTCGCCACCGCTTGGCCCAGCGGCGCGACCATGACGCTGATCGCTGCCGCCACCGTTGGCCTGTCCGCCGCCACGCCCAATCCCAAGCGCATGGCGTTCCAGATGGCCTGCGGCACCTTGATCGGCGCGCTGGTGGGTTTTGTCGAAATGTTCTTCGTGTTCCCCTGGATCGACGGCTTCCCGCTGCTGTGCGTGATGCTCGCCCCGGTGATCATCCTCGGCGCGTTCCTCGCTTCACGCCCGCAGTACGCAGGCGTCGGCGTTGGCCTGCTGATTTTCTTCAGCACCGGTTCGGTGCCAGACAACCTCACCATCTACAACCCCTACACCTTTATCAACGACTACATCGCCATGGTCATCGGCATGCTGGTGTGCGCGGCGGCGGGGGCAATCATCCTGCCGCCCAACAGCCGCTGGTTATGGCGCCGCCTGGAGCAGGACCTGCGCGAGCAAGTGGTGTACGCCATCAGCGGCAAGCTCAAGGGCCTGGCGTCGAGTTTTGAAAGCCGCACCCGTGACCTGCTGCACCAGGCCTACGGCCTTGCGGTTGGCCAGCCGCAAGTGCAGCGCGATTTACTGCGCTGGATGTTTGTGGTGCTGGAAGTCGGTCACGCGATCATCGAATTGCGCAAGGAACAGGCGATCCTGCCGGTGCACCCGGCGTACGCCGAGTCGCAGCCATGGCGCCAGGCGATCCGCGTGATGGGCCGCTCGTTGGTGCGGCTGTTCCTGCAACCCAGCGCCAGCAACCTGGAGCGCGGTTTGATCGCCGTCGACCATGCGATCAGCCGCGTGCAGGCCACCGATGAACCCTTCGCCCCGCACTTCGACACCTCGGCCCTGCGCCGGGTGAAAAGCTACCTGCACTTTATCCGCACCTCGTTGCTGGACCCGCAATCGCCACTCGCTGCCCTTAAAGGAGCTGCGCATGCCCCGTGAAATCGCGTTCCACGGCATCTACATGCCGACCATGACCTTGATGTTCCTGATCGCAGCTGGGCTGGCCTGGGGGCTGGATCGTTTTCTGGCCGGGTTCGACCTGTACCGTTTTTTCTGGCACCCGGCGTTGCTGCGCCTGAGCCTGTTCGTCTGCCTGTTCGGCGCCCTGGCGCTGACCGTCTACCGTTGAGAATGCCCCGATGAAAAAGTTTTTCAGCCTGCTTGCCACCCTGCTGGTACTGGCTTTGGCGATCTGGATTGGCCGCACGTTGTGGGTGCACTACATGGAGACTCCGTGGACCCGGGACGGCCGCGTGCGCGCCGACATCATCAACGTTGCCGCCGACGTGACCGGTGAAGTGGTCGACGTTCCGGTGCGTGACAACCAGTTGGTAAAAAAGGGCGACCTGCTGATGCAGATCGACCCCGAGCACTACCGTATCGCCGTCAAGCAGGCGCAGTCCCTGGTGGCATCGCGCAAAGCCACGTGGGAAATGCGCAAGGTCAACGCCCACCGCCGAGCGGATCTCGATGCGCTGGTGATTTCCAAGGAAAACCGTGACGACGCCAGCAACATCGCCGACTCAGCGTTGGCCGATTACCAGCACGCACTGGCGCAACTGGAAGCGGCCGAGCTGAACCTCAAACGCACCCAAGTGCTGGCGGCGGTGGACGGTTACGTCACCAACCTCAATGTGCATCGCGGCGACTATGCGCGCATTGGTGAGGCCAAGATGGCCGTGGTGGATATGAACTCGTTCTGGGTCTACGGCTTCTTCGAAGAAACCAAACTGCCGCATGTAAAGGTGGGCGACAAAGCCGATATGCAATTGATGAGCGGCGAGACGTTAAAGGGCCACGTGGAAAGCATCTCGCGCGGTATCTATGACCGTGACAACCCCGAAAGCCGTGAGCTGGTAGCGGATGTGAACCCGACGTTCAACTGGGTGCGCTTGGCGCAACGGGTGCCGGTTCGGATTCATATTGATGAAGTGCCGGACGGTGTTTTGTTGGCAGCCGGCATAACGTGCACGGTAATCGTCAACCAAACACCGAACTAACCGGTGGGCGCTGGCTTGCCTAAGGTCAGGCCTTGATGAAGGTTTCGTGCAGGTGGCGCCACAGCAGGGCGCCGCTGGCCTGTTTTTCGAATACCACGGTGGCGCGGCGATCTGTCTGCGTACCGCTGTCATCCACCTGATGCTCGCGATACGTCACCGTGGCACCTCGCGCATGCCGATCAATCCCGGCCATTTCACTCAAGGTGATCTTCAACCCCGGCCGCATGCCGCCCAGGCGCGTGAATAAAGCGTTGACCCCGGCAGCATTTACCCGTGTACCGGTGGCGGGGGCGATCATGCTGAACTCCGGGGAGAAGCGCGCGAGCAGGCTTTGCAACGTGCCTTCGGGTGCGACACCGGCGAACCATTGTTCGATCTCGACGTGGGTCTGGATCACTTCTTCGAAAAAGTCGCTGTAGTCGATCATTACAAACTCCGTTCCAAGCCAAAGCGCTTCTTCAACACGCTTTCCAATAAACCTTTGGGCAACAGGGCTGCCATCAACGGCAACGCCCGGCTGCCGTTTCCGGCGCGTAACAAGCGCGGTGGCGCGGGTTGTTGTACGCCTTTGAGCACTTGCGCGGCAAACCGACTGGCCGGTGTGGGGTTGTTCTGCGAGGCCTGAGAGCGTGCACGAATACCTTCACGCAGCGGCCACCAGGGAGATTTCTCGCTGATCAACAACTCAGCCTGCGCGCCCGCGTTTTTCGCGAAGCTTGTGTCTATCGCCCCCGGTTGCACTTCCATCACCCGCACTCCAAATGGCGCCAGCTCCATACGCAAGGCGTCACTCAGCGCATGCACGGCGGCTTTGGATGCGCAGTAAGCCCCGGCAAACGGCGTGACCAGCACCCCGGAAACACTGCCGATATTCACCACCAATCCTTTGCCGCGGCGCAGGGCCGGGAACAGTGCCTGGGTCACGCCGACGATGGAGAACACGTTGGTTTCGAATTGGCGTTGCATGGCTTCGGTGCCGCCGTCGAGCAGCGGGCCCATGGCGCCGTAGCCGGCGTTGTTGACCAGCACATCCAGTTCGCCCAGTTGTTCGGCCAGGCGTTGCAAGGCGACGCTGTCGTTGACGTCCAGTTCGACGGCGTTGAAGCCTGCGGCTGATAAACCGGCGACGTCTTCCGGGCGGCGGGCGCTGGCCCACACGTTGAAACCTGCGGTTTTGAAGGCATCTGCCAGGGCGCGGCCGATGCCGCTGGAACAGCCGGTGATGAGTACGTTAGGCATGGGGCAGTCCTGGCTCAGTTTGCGTTTAAACGATACGCCTACAGTAGCACCATGCTCTTCGTCGGAAATACGCCCCACCTGTTAGATTTCACAGGTTCGCCACCGCTTAAAGATGCCTAGGGTCTTCCAGTAATCACTCAAGCGACGCGGGAGCTGATCACGCAAGCCAGAGAAAAATACAAGCACCACAAGACCTCCGACCAAAAGTCAATCGAAGGCTCAATTTACGGCCAGCATTGGCCAGGAGTAGCCCTCATGAGTAATGACGAGTCACTGAACATCACCCCACCCAGCCTGCCCAAGGGCGGTGGCGCGATTCGCAGTATCGGCGATGGCTTGGGGGCCGTAGGGGCCAGAGGGGCGGCGTCTTACGAGTTGCCCTTGCCCATTTCCCCGGGGCGCGGGTTTGCGCCGGCGTTGGCGCTGAGCTACAGCAGCGGCGTGGGCAACAGCCCATTTGGCTTCGGCTGGAGCAAGACGATCAATGCCATTGCTCGGCGTGCATCCAAGGGGGGGCCCACCTATACCGATGAAGATTTATTTGTTGGCCCTGATGGCGTTGTGTTGATGCCGGAACGGGACAGCCGCGACGGCACAGTGACATCCAGGACCGAGACCCATTACCTCGCTATAGCCGTGGGCAGTCACCAAGTGACGCGTTTTTGGCCAAGGTCCGAAGGCGCATTCGCGTTGATCGAGCGCTGGACCGCCGACGCCGACCGCAGCGTGTTCTGGTTGATTCATACGGCGGACGGCAACCTGCATCTGTATGGAAAGACTACCGATTCACGCAGGGCCGACCCTGACGACCCGTCACGGGTAGCGGCCTGGCTGATTCAGGAAAGCGTCGATCCTCGCGGTCAACATGTGGCCTATGAATACAAGCCCGACAGTGATCCACCTAATCCAGACGAGCCCCACGACTATCGCGCCCAGCGTTTTCTGAGCTGTGTGCATTACGGCAACGCGCAAGCCAGTGAGCACCTTTACTCATGGGCGGCCGCTGGCTGGAACGATGTGCGGTGGCACTTTCACCTGGTGTTTGATTACGGTGGACGCCCTCACGCAATGGACGCGGTGCCCGGGTATGACGAAGTTCAACCTTGGAGCACGCGTACCGATGCGTTCTCGGACTACAGCTACGGTTTCGAACTACGGATTCGACGTCTTTGCCATCAAGTCCTGATGTTTCACAGCTTTACGCAGCTGAGCGACAAACCGGTGCTGGTGCAGCGATTGTTGTTTGAACATCGTGTCACTGCGCTGGGCTACACCCATCTGGTGGCGGCTCACTCCCAGGCCTGTGATGGAGAAGGCAGGCTCCACAGTCGTCCGCCTACGGAATTCGCCTACCAGGCATTTACTCCCCGGCTGGGCACCGTGGGCTACCAGCCTTTCGATGCAATGCCCGGCTTGAATGACGGCCTTAGATATCAACTGGTGGACTTGTTTGGTGAAGGGATGGCTGGCGTGTTGTATCGCAGCGACAAAGCCTGGTACTACCGCGCGCCCAGGCGCGCAGATCCGGCTGAGGTCCCCGATCAGGTCGCTTATGACGAGTGGCGTGAACTGGCGCGTATTCCTTCCGCCGACAGCACCAAATCGGTACGTCAATTTCTCGCAGATATCACCGGTGATGGCAGCCTCGACTGGGTTGTGTCCCAGCCGGGATGGAGCGGCTTTTTCACCTGCAAGACGGACGGCACTTGGGGCACATTCACCACCCTGAGTGCGGTGCCCAATGAGTTTTTCCATCCGCTGGCGCAAATGACGGACCTGATGGGCGCAGGTTTGCAAGACCTGGTGATGATCGGTCCACGTAGCGTGCGCCTTTACCCCAGCTACCGCGCTGAAGGTTTTGCTGTTGCCCAAGAGGTTGACCGCGATATCGACGATGACCGGCTGCCGGTGTTCAGCGATGCACGCAACCAACTGGTGGCCTTCGCTGACGTGCTGGGCAGTGGGCAGCAGCACCTGGTCGAAGTGCGCCATGACCAGATCAAGTGTTGGCCCAACTTGGGACGTGGCCGCTTCGGCAAAGGTTTTGTGTGGCAAAAACTACCGTTTACCTACGATGAATTCGACGCGTCCCGGATACTGCTCGCCGACTTCGATGGCTCGGGCGCAGTCGACCTGGTGTGGCTCCAGCCCGACTGCGCGCTGATCTACATGAATCGCTGCGGCAACGGTTTTGACGACGAGCCACTGCGCCTGCCCTGGCCATCCGGTGTCACGTGGGACCGCTTTTGCCAGGTCAGCGCCGCCGACCTGCAAGGGCAGGGGGTCTCCAGCCTGGTGTTGACCGTGCCGCATAGGGATCCCCGGCATTGGCGTTGCGACCTGATTCAGACCAAACCGTACTTATTGTGCGCGACGAACAACAACCTCGGCGCTGCGGGAAATATCGTCTACCGCAGCTCAGCCCAGGAGTGGTTAGATGAAAAAGCGGAGTTGACAGTAAGAAGCGCCGCTGCGGTCAGCCATCTGCCGTTTTCCATGCCCCTGGTCAGCGTCCAGACCCAAACCGATGAAATCACCGGCAACCAACTGACCCAGCGCTTTTCCTACCGCAACGGCTTTTACGACGGCGTAGAGCGTGAGTTCCTTGGGTTCGGCCAGCAGATTTCCAGTGACAGCGAAACCCAGGCTCATGCCGAGCGTGAGGAGGGCTACACCGCTCCGGTGCTGCGTAAAACCTGGTTTCATGTTGGCCCCGAACTAAAACCGCCCAGGGACGATTTCTTCAAGGGTGATCCAAAAGCTGAACCGTTGGGCGAGACGCTGCTCAGTCACTATCACCAGACCGACAAGGTCGATCAGTGGGTCGAAGCTGATGAGCTTGCGCGCGCGCACATGCGCTACGCGCTGGCGGGGCAGATATCGCGCAGCGAAACCTATGCACTGGATAAGCCTGATGGCGTGCCCTATGCCGTCGAGGAACACCGTTATGCGTTGCGCCGGCTGGACCCACCGATAGGGGGCACCCATGCGCGCTACCCCGTGATGCAAGTATTGCCACTGGAAAACATTACCTACCAATACGAACAAGACGCCACAGACCCCATGTGCCAGAAGACCCTGAGCCTGGCCTGGGATGAGTTCGGCAACCTGACCCAAGGGGTCGCCGTGGCCTACGCGCGGCGCCTGACGGCCGCCGACGACCCTGCCTGCGCCCTTGACCCTAGTACCATTGCGCCTGAAAAACGCTGGTGGTGCGACGCCCATGATTCGGCGCAACAGTCTTATTACCTGACAGAGACCCGCGCGCAGTTCATTCATCTGAACAATTTGCAGGGCTGGCGTTTGGGCCTGCCGTATGTGCAACGCAGCAACGCATTGGTCTTGAAAAAAGGCGCCGGGCCGGATGGTTTGACGCCCGAAAGCATCAGTTTTGAGCACTTCACCGCGTCAACGCCAGAGAACCCTCTCAACCTCAGCGCGCAGCGGGTACTAGTCGGGCAATCGCTACAGCGTTATCGCAAATTGCCGGAGAACACGACATGGGCCGAAGGGCAGGCCGATTTTTTGGCATTGCCGGACTATCTGGAAGTCGCCGAACTCGACAAGAACGCCCTGACGGCCTACTCGCTGCTCGAGAAAGATGGGGTTATGCCCTTTGATCTTGACAAAAAATTACTTGAGGTTGGCTATCACCCAATGGCGTGGGTCCTTGGCCCGGACTTGGATGGCAAACCGCTGTGGTCGGTCAAGCGCGGCTTCAACACTTATGGGAAAAAAGAAGACTTTTACCCGGTAATTGCGGTTCGCCAGACCCAGAGCCATGGCCTCACGTTGCTGGGTTATGACACTCATCTTTGTCTGAACACATCGCTAACGTTGCCCGATGGTTGCGAGACCCGGGTCGATAAGATCGACTACCGCCTGATGCAGCCCGTCCGCATCATCGACCCCAATCAGAATGTGAAGGAAGCCCTCCATGGTGCTTTCGGCCAAGTGCTTGCGACCAGTTTTCATGGCACCGAGCACGGTGTACCTGTGGGCTTCAAACCGATCGGTAATTACCACCGCCCGGAGGACGATAGCCCCGCCACGGCAATCGAAGCACCGGACGACGCACTGCAAGATGCCGCCACGGCCTATTTCGAGAACCCCTTCAGTTGGATGGGCCGCGTGTCGGAACACGAACGGCAGGACACGACCTGGATAAGCCAGTGCGTGACACAAGGCGACCTGTTGCCCAGCGGCTATGTACGCGCCAGCGTGCGCTGGTTGTTAGCGCCAGATGAGTTGACGCCCGCGCGGCAACGCTTGCTTGCGCTGCTGCCGAAGATACTGCGCGAACCAACCCATGCGGTGGGCCTGCAAGCGGATCGTTACCCTGAGGACCCCGAAAAGCAGATTCGCATGGCGATCAGCTGTTGGGATGGTTTTGGCCGCTCCTTGCAAACCAAGCACAAAGTCGAAGATGGCTACGCCTATAAGGTGTTGGAGGACGGAACACTGGCCCTGGAAGGGGGCAAGCCGGTCACCCTGCAGGACGTGGAGCGTTGGCGCGTGAGTGAACGCGTCGAATACAACAATAAGGGCCTGACAGTACGGGTGTATCGTCCTTACTTTGCTCAGGGCTGGCGTTACATCAACGATGCGAGCCTCCGTCAGCATGGCTATCACGATAAACAGTTCTATGACCCTTTGGGACGTCCGACCAACACCGTTCTGGCCAAGGAAGGCTACCTTCGGCGCGTGACTTACCGGGGTTGGTACACCATCAACGAGGATGAAAACGACACGTACGAAGAAGTGATGGCCGCCAAGGCGAGGCCGGCATGAGTCGTGTGGTGCACACGCAGACCCCGAGCCTGGCGGTGTTGGAGCCGCGTGGCCAAGTGGCGCTTGAGGTTGCTTATTGTCGAAGCCGTCCAGAGGATTTGGCGCAGCGCCGCATCACCCGGACGCGGTATAACACTGGTGGCCAGGCTGTGGCCCAGTGGGATCCGCGCTTGCATGACTTGCATAACGACGACCCGACAGTACCGCCCAACCTGGCGACGGTTTACTCCCTGAGCGGTCAGGTCTTGAGCACCCAAAGCGTCGATGCAGGTCTACGTGTCCAGCTATTTGGCGAAGCCGGGCAAGGCGTGTACTTCCAGGATGGCCGAGGCACGCAGCGCCAGGTTGAATTTGATGCCTTGTTGCGGCCGCTCGCTGTGTTCGAGCAAGACCTGTGCACGGAGCGTTTCAGCTATGGGGGCTCCTCTGCCGGGCATAACCAGTGTGGGCAGCTCATCCGACATGATGACCCTGCGGGCACAAGCCATTTCCCTGAGTACGCCATGGACGGCGCCGTGCTGGATCAGGTGCAGCAATTTCTGAAAACCCTGGATACGCCGGACTGGCCAGCGCCGCCGAATCAGCGGGATGACTTGCTCGAACTTGGCGAAGGCGCTCGCACCCTGTCGCAGTTCAATGCGCTGGGCGAGGCGCTGCAACAGACTGATGCGGCCGGCAATCGTCAGGGCTCCAACTACACCGTCGGCGGCCAACTTCGTGAGGCATGGCTGCAACTCACAGGTTCGCCGAGCCGCAAGATACTGGTGAGCGCCACCGCCTACGATGCTCATGGCAGAACCGAGCGCAAAAGCCTGGGCAACGGCGTCGTCAGCCAGTTTGATTATTGCCCCCAAGACGGTCGCTTATTGCGGCTGCACAGCCGACGCAGCAGCGGCGAACCGTTGCAGGATCTGCATTACGTCTACGACCCGGTGGGGAATATTGTCAGCATCGAGGACAAGACCCTGGCCGTGCGCTTTTTTGCCAACCAGCGTATCGACCCGATCAACCGGTACACCTACGACAGCCTGTACCAACTGATCGAAGCCACGGGGTTTGAAGCCGGCAGCGTGCGCCAAGGCCCGGATCACCGGGTCGATCCCCTGGCCGTTGCCAACTTTCGCCAGACCTATCGCTATGACCTGGGCGGCAACTTGCTTGAGCTGATTCACCACGGGCCGCAGAGCCACGGGCGGGTGTTGACGGCGGCTCGCTACAGCAACCGCTGTTTGCCTGAGCGCGATGGCGTACCGCCGACCGAGGCTGAGATTGCCGCTGCGTTTGATGCCAGCGGCAACTTGCTGGAGCTGGAGGCGGGCCGAGCGTTGCATTGGGATTGGCGCAACCAATTGGCGTACGTGCGGCCGGTTGAGCGCAAGTCTGCCCTCGACGACATTGAGTGCTACATCTATGGCGCCGAAGGTATGCGCCAGCGCAAGGTTCGCACAGCGCACACCAACGCCCGCGCGGTTGTCAGCGAGACGCGCTATTTGCCTGGGCTGGAGATCCGCAATGTGTACGGTGATGTGCTGCATGTTGTCAGTGCGGGCGAGGTGCAGGTGTTGCATTGGGAAACTGCACCGCCCACGGCGAATGATCAATATCGCTACAACCTGGCAGATCATTTGGGGTCCTGGTCATTGGAACTGGACAGTCAGGCGAAGGTGGTCAGCCGGGAAAGTTATCACCCGTTTGGCAGTACGGCGTTTTGGGAACGGGGTGATTCGAGTGAGGAGAGTTATCGAAGATTGGGGTATTCGGGGAAGGAGCGGGATGAGACGGGGCTTTATTACTATGGGTTGCGGTATTACTTGCCGTGGTTTCAGCGGTGGGCTAATCCGGATCCGGCGGGTGTGGAAGGAGGGCTTAATTTCTATGAAATGGTACGCAATAATCCGATTAAATATGTGGATAATTTTGGACTGTCTCCCAGTATATGGATTACGTATGAGGGGTGGCAGGAGCGCGTATTAAGCAATGCGGAACTTATAACCGAGTTTTCGAATGGGGTGCCTAAGATAATTTTTTCAGGTGACGGGCATGACGTTCCGCCATTGCGATATGCATTAGGTGTGCCTGATGTGATGGATGCCAATAAAAGTGGAACGTTAAGTTTGTATGTTGAAGCTACACAGGAAGATGCTGTCAATAAAAGTGAAAGATTTGTGCCGGAGTTTATTATGCAAGACAGGGTCGAGGTTGTAGGTTGGGAACCTGCTGAATTATCTACGTCTATGCTGGATCTTGTGACGATTCTGATGGAACATGCGGAATCAGATAAACTGTCGTCCTCAATAATAGTTGATCAAGTCGAAATGCTTGGTGCAAAAATTACAAGTGGCTTGTCTTTGAAGGCTGAGAAGCTGGCTAAGGAGTTTTCCTTATTGATTTCGGATTTTACTAGCCCCGAAGGGTATGCGCCGGAGGTATTAAGTCGTCTGATGAACATAACTACATCGGTATGGCGGGATGAATTTATCAACCCGTATTTGGCTGAAAAAATAGGTCGCGCTGCGGGCTCTGATAGCGGAAAAACTTTATTGGTCTCGGTAGGTTTTGCCCATCTTGATCCTCAGTACAATCCGGTTCAAAAAATATTAAGTGAAGAGCGGGAGATCTATGGCTTTCAACAAAAAATATTTTTTAATCGTTCTAACGTGCCCGTTTTTAATAGTGCGGGAAAATGATTTTTACGAGATTTGGTTTTTAGTACGAAAAAATTCCAGTGATTGCGGGCGATAACCATGGCGCAACGGCGGTGTGAGCAAGTCATCCTCTGAAGTTGCGCCGGCCTACAACTTACCTAGCTCGCGATAGCGTGCGGCGGCGTAGACGTTGTCAGCCAGGTCGACCGCGTCGCCCGGTGCATAGGCCGCCACGCAGCCCCCGCCCAACCTGCTGCGGATAGGGGACGCAGTCGGCTGGACGGGGGCTTCTTGTACGACTGTTTTACTGCGCGATAGTTTTCACCGACACGCCACGCTCAACCGGCGTCGAACGACCGTAGATATCTTCAAACCGCTCGATATCGTCTTCGCCCAGGTAGCTGCCCGATTGCACTTCGATGATCTCCAACGGGATCTTGCCCGGATTGCGCAGGCGGTGCACCGAGGCGATCGGGATATAGGTGGACTGGTTCTCGCAGAGCAGGAACACATTCTCATCGCAGGTCACTTCGGCAGTGCCGCTGACCACGATCCAGTGTTCGGCGCGGTGGTGGTGCATTTGCAGCGAAAGGCAAGCGCCCGGTTTGACCGAGATGTGCTTGACCTGGAAACGACCGCCCATGTCCACCGAGTCGTAGGAGCCCCACGGACGATAGACTTCGCAGTGGTTCTGGGTTTCGCTGCGGCCCTGTTCGTTGAGGGTGTTGACCATCTGCTTGACGCCCTGGACCTTGTCCTTGTGGGCAATCATCATCGCGTCCTTGGTTTCCACCACCACGATGTTTTCCAGGCCGATCACCGACACCAACTTGCCGTTGCCGTGAATCATGCAGTTCTTGCTGTCCTGGATCACCACGTCGCCCTTGGTCACGTTGCCGTTGGCGTCTTTATCGTTGACCGCCCACAGCGATGCCCAGCAACCCACGTCGCTCCAACCGGCGCTCAGCGGCACCACGCAGGCGCGTTGGGTTTTTTCCATCACGGCGTAGTCGATGGAGTTGTCCGGGCAGCAGGCGAACGTCGCTTCGTCGAAGGACACGGTGTCGGCGTCCTGCTCGCTGCGCTCAAGCGTCAGCAGGCAAGTGTCGTAGATGTCCGGATCGTGCTTTTTCAGCTCTTCGAGGAAGCGGCTCGCGCGGAACAGGAACATGCCGCTGTTCCAGAAGTAACCACCGCTTTTGACGAACTCGACGGCGCGTTTTTCATTGGGTTTTTCCACGAACTGTTCGACGCGGCTCACGCCTTCGGGCAGCAGCGAGTCAGCGGTGGACTTGATGTAGCCATAACCGGTTTCGGGACGGGTGGCCGGCACGCCGAACAGCACCATCTCACCACGTTCTGCGGCCACGGTGGCCAGGGCGAGTGCACGCTGCAGGGCTTTCTGGTCGTCGATCACGTGGTCGGCCGGCAGTACCAGCATCAGCTCGTCGCGGCCTTCATTGACCAGCATCATCGCGGTGAGGGCCACGGCCGGCGCAGTGTTACGCCCGAACGGCTCCATCAGGATGCGCTGGCAGTCCAGCTTTCGGGTGCTCAGTTGCTCGTTGACGATAAAGCGGTGGTCCTTGTTGCAGACCACAATCGGCGAATCCATGCCTTCGAACACCAGGCGCTCCAGGGTTTGCTGGAACAGCGTGTGCTCGCCGGTCAGGGCCAAGAATTGTTTCGGGAACTGTTTGCGGGAAAGCGGCCAAAGACGTGAGCCGCTACCACCGGAAAGGATTACTGGGATCATGTGTTTCTCCTTGAATCAATTTGGGTCAGAGCTACGAAGGTTTGTCGTTTCACTCTTGTTTTTGTCTCGGTCCGAATTGACCTGCTCGGTCCCTGTGGGAACCGGGCTTGTGTGGGAGCTGGCTTGCCTGCGATGCGGGCGACTCGGTGTTTCAGTGACACCGAATTGATGCCATCGCGGGCAAGCCCGGCTCCCACAGGGCCCTGTTTTCACACAGGGATTGGGGTCAGTTCGAGAAATTAATCAGCGGGTCGATACCGGGCGTTTCACCCAGACTGGCGAGAGGCTCGAACCGGAGCCCGTCACATACAGCACCGCTGCTTCACCACGTTCCAAAGCAACCGGCTTCACATCGCCGACTTTCTTGTCACCGTCATACAACGCCAGGCTCACCTTCACCGGGTTGATTTCACGTTCACCACGGCCCTTGGCGGCCACCGACTTGACCACATCGGTCTTGCCGTCAGCGGTCTTCAAGGTCAGGGCCTTGTCGCTGAGGTTTTGCACACGTACCAAGGATTTTTGCTTGTTCTTGAACGGCGGTTCTTCGATCAGTTGTGGTTGACCGCTGCCGCTGTTGACCAGGGTGTAGTAGTGGTCGGCGGCGAGCTTGACCGGTACGGTCTGGCTGCCGATCTTGGCGCTGTAGTCACCGCCCGGCATAAAGCTGAAATCGCTGCTGGCCAGTGGCGCAACGTCACTCAGGTTGGTAGCGCCGACAGTGGCGCTCACTTCCTGGTTGCTGGCGTTGTAGACCCGTACGAAGCTCGAACCTTTTGGCGCGGTTGGGCCGTAGAGGGCAGCGTCGCCACCGGCGAAGGCGGACATCGACACGATGCTCATGCCAGCAGCCAGGGCCAGGGTCTTGGCGAGACGACGAGGAGTAGTAGTGAAAGTCATGTGAGTTACCTCTCTTTCAGTTTTGCGCCCGGTCGGGCGTCTCGGATTTTGGGTGTTTAACTGGGGTGTTCAGTGCCATGTTCTGTTGGCGCGAACCGGCTTGTTTAAGTTGCGCAACCCACGACGGGTCGGCATCACCGATTTCGTTGTTCACAGGCAGATAACGTTCAGGAAACTCCCAGATCAGCACCTGGGGCGGGCTGTTCTTGAAGTCATCGCTTTTCAGGTAGCTGAGCATCGGCAGGATCGGCCCGTGGCCGTCTTCCGAGTAGTTGATGACATCGCTGTGCAGGGCTTGCTTGAGTGCACCCACGAAGTTCCAGTTGGGGTTGGCGCTGTAGCTGGTGCCCACCAGTGCCACCGGGGTTTCGCTGTCGGTGAACAGCGCGTCGTCGCCACCGGCTTGTGCCAAGTGCGTCACGCGTTTTTCCAGCGGCTCTTTCGGCGGCATCAGGTTTTCGAACAGCGGGTCCAGGGGCAGGAACAGACGCAGGTCGCCTTTATGCGGCTCGGTCTTTTCGGCCTCGGTGACAAAACGCTGTGGCTCGCCGCTCAGTGGGGTTTTCTCGCGAATGGTCTGTGCCAGTTGCTTGGCGGCGATTTCGGCACCATCAGGCGTCCAGTGGGTATCCGTGCGCAGGAACACTTGCTTGCCGCTCAGCTTGGCCTGTTGCAGCGGGCCGAGCAGGTCGGGGGCGATGATCTTGTCGGCCGCCACACGGGCATGGAAGTCCTGGTAGAGGTTGGCGTGGATGCTCGCCGGTTTCACTTCACCCAAGTGTTCCGGGTACAGGCGCACCTTGGCCGGCACAATCGCCATCACCAACTGAATGCCCTGGGCCTTGAGCTTCTGGCGCACGCCTTCGACCAGCGCGTAGTTGCCTTGCAGGTTCTGGTCTTCGTTGACGGCGGGATTGAACTCCTCGTCGCTGTACAACCAGTGGTCGCGGCCCAGCACCACGCCGGGGCGGCCTTCATTGAACAGCTTGTAGTCCAGTGCTGCCCAGAGGTTGGTGCCCAGGCGTTTGATCGGGAACTCGTCGTCGTAGTGGGTCTCGACGGCTTTGGTCCAGCGACCGTTAAGCACCGTGGCATCGGCATTGGTGCTGAAGCCCAGGAAACTGCGCAGCGACCAGGCGCCCAGGGCCAACAGCACCACCATGAACAGGCTGATATAGAGGACGCGTAATGAACGGGTCATGGTCGGCTCCCTCAAAATTGGAAGTAAAGGAACGGCGAGAAACTCTGCGCCGACAGTTTGAGAATCGACGCCACAAACAGCAGCAGCACCGCAGCGCGCATCGCGTAGCGTGGCAGGTCAGCGGTCCAGTAGGCCGGTTGCACGGTGGCATCTTTGCCCACGCTGAAACCTGGCTCGTGGATGCTGCCCGGGTTGTCGCCCGGTACCGCCTTGATCATGCTTGGGTCGGCTGGCTTGGTCTTCTCGGCAGGGCGGTTGGTGTAGAAATCGCGCAGGCCAAAGAACGCCAGTGTTGCGTACGCCACCACCAGGGTTGCCACTTGCAGGCCGGTGAGGTTGGCGCGGTTGAGTTCCGACAGCGACCACTCGCCAAAGCTGAACATGGCGCCGTACATACGGCCGGCGACGTGCAGGTTTTCGGAACGGAAGATCACCCAGCCCATCACCACCAGCAGGAAGGTGAAGGCCCAGCGCAAGACGTTGAAGCTGCGTGGCGCGGTGTTGAGGCCGATGGCTTTTTCAATCGCCAGCCACATGCCGTGCCACGCACCCCACACGATGTAGGTGATGTTCGCACCGTGCCACAGGCCACCGAGCAGCATGGTCAGGAACAGGTTGCGGTAAGTGGTCAGCGTGCCTTTGCGGTTGCCGCCCAGGGTGATGTAGAGGTAGTCACGCAGCCAGGTGGAGAGGCTGATGTGCCAGCGGCGCCAGAACTCGGTGATCGACTGGCTGATATACGGTTGCTTGAAGTTTTCCATGAAGCGGAAACCCATCATCAAGCCCAGGCCGATGGCCATGTCGCTGTAGCCGGAGAAATCGAAATACAGCTGCGCGGTGTAGGCCAGCGCGCCGAGCCAGGCGTCGCCCGTGGTGGGGTTTTGCAGGGCGAAGCAATGGTCGGCCACCACCGCCAGGGTGTCGGCAATAAACACCTTCTTGATGAAACCCTGCATGAACCGCGTGCAGCCCTCGGAGAATTTGTCGAGGGTGTGGGTGCGGTTGTTGAACTGGTCGGCCAGGTCGCGAAAGCGCAGCACGGGGCCGGCAATCAAGTGCGGGAAGATCGCCACGAACGCCGAAAAGTCGATCAGGTTGCGCGTTGCCGGCGTGTCGCCGCGGTACACGTCGATGATGTAGCTGATGGACTCGAAGATGTAGAACGAGATACCAATCGGCAGCAGCACATGGGTGAGGATGAACGGCTCCAGGCCCGCCGACTTCATCATCACATTGATGCTGTCGACGCCGAAGTTGGCGTATTTGAAGTAGCCGAGGATGCACAGGTCGACGGCCACGCCGAGCAGCAGCCAGCGTTGGGCAGGCTTGGTGCGCACGCCGGCTGCACCGACTTTGAGGCCGATCCAGTAGTTCCACAGCGTCACGGCGGCGAACAGCGCCAGGAAGTCCACTCGCCACCAGGCGTAGAACACATAGCTGGCAATCAGCAGTAGCAGATTGCGATAGCGTTGCCCGCTCAAGTAGTACAGGCCGAGAAAGATCGGCAAGAACAAAAACAGGAACACATTGGACGAGAAAACCATCCCGATCTCTCCATGTTTAACAGACAGTCAAGGGCCGCAGCCCCCCCAAACCCCCCCACGAAAATTCGGGGGAGGGCGGTACTACATTCCAACTGTCGAAACCGGTTCAAACTGTGGGAGCGGGCTTGCTCGCGAATGCGGTGGTTCAGTTACAGATGTGTTGCCTGACACACCGCATTCGCGAGCAAGCCCGCTCCCACATTGGGCCCCTGTTTCGTCAGCTGCCTTTGTTGCCTTTTTCATGCGCCGGGTCGTAGACCTTGGTCAGGTCACCCCCCAGGCGGAAAGTCTTGAACGGCTGCATCCCGTGCTTGCGCTCCACCACATCCGGGGCGCAGGTGTAGAGGGTGCAGAAGGGTTCGAGCCAGGCGAATTTCATGTCCTGCTTCAAATCCTTCATGTCCTGTTCCTTGCCGTTCTTCTGCTCGAAGATGTCCGGGTCTTTCACCCCGGCCAGCACCTTGTCGCCCAGGCGTTTGAGCGCGCTGTTGTTTTCCTGGCGCAAATCAACACCATTGACCAGGGCAAAACTGGCGATCATCGACAGTGGCGGCAGGGCGTAGTTGTGGTACGACAAGGCCCGTTGCTGACGCTTCAATTCATTCGGCAGGAAGCCTTGGTCGTCGACCTGGTTCACGCCGACCTTGTATTCCTTCACGGCCCAATCAAACAGATCACGACGATTGGTGGCGATGGACGTCGCCATTACCGACCAGGCGGCCCAATAGGAGTGGTTGTTGGTTTTTTCCAGCGGCAGGTTGTCCCAATCGCTCACCACTTGGTCAGCCAGTTTGTTGAACCAGGCCTCGATCAACTGCGACTCCTGCTGATGGTTAGCCAGCGGGTGCGAGTCGGAAAACTTCAAGCGCACATAGGCCGACGCCATGCTGCCCAACGCCCATTTGCGCATGGACTTGCCGGTGTGGTTGAAGTCCTTGGACATCAGCGCATCGGCCTTGGCCCAACTGGTGAGCCAATTCAGCGTGCATTCCAATTGCTCCGGACGACCGTCGCGCATGAACTGCATCACGCGCTTGCTGGTGTCTTTTTCCAGCTTGGTGATGTCGGCGGTGCTGTCGCGAAAGGCCTTTTCGGACTGGGTATTGAGCGTGGCGCGAGCCTTGTCCGAACCCTCGTACTTGCTGCGAAATTGCAGCGAGCCGGTGTACGGCGCCGGCATGGCGTCGCAGTCATTTTTGAAGTCGCCGGTCTTGAACGCTTCGATCGGGGCAAAGTAGCCCTGGGGCGGACGCAATGGTGCGGCGGCGTTGACTGAGCCGGCGAAGATCGCCAGGCCCAGCAACGTGGGGATCAATAACTTCTGCATAGGTAACCTCATTGCCCGAGTTGGGCGGTTTTTTGGCCGCCGCTTGGGAATACGTTGCGTGTGCAAATTTTCGCTTCAACCTTCTGCGCGGCCTGGCCCGCCTCGGGGCCCTGGACTTCCACGGCCAGCAAGTTCTGTGAGGCCCAGTCTTCATCGGTGCGCAGTTCGAAGGCGAAACGCCCGTCTGTATCGGATGTTTCGGGTTTTTCGATCTTGAGGTCCTCGTGGCGCCCGTTCATGTACCAGAGGGTGGCTTGCAGGGTTTTCACCGACGGGTCGGCGAAGCGGATATCAACCTGGTGATTGGCATTACGCAGGTCTTTGTTCGAACTGTTCACCAGCAATTCGTTCTTGCCGGGTTTCAAAGAAGTGCTGGCGGTCATCTGCGCGGTCTTGCCTTCGCAGCCGTTGTCGAGCAGCGACATCATCTGGCGGTAGATGGTCTCCTGGTCCAGGCGATACAGCGGCGAGAATTCCCAGATCAAAATCTTCGGCGGAGTCTTCTGGAATTCATCGCTGCCCAGGTACTGGATCATCGAGCCTTCCAAGCCACCGCCCGGGAAGGCGACGTTGAGAATGTCCGCACCGATTTCCTGTTCCAGGAAGCCCGCGAAGTTGTAGTTCTTGCCACTGTGGCTGGTGCCCACCAGGGTGATCTGCGGGTTGCCCGAATCGCCGAACAGGTCGCCGTCGCCCGCTTCGCCCTTCGGTTCAGTGGTGAACTGGTCCATGTACTGGACCGCGTAGCTGGTGCCGCACAATTGCCCGGCCATGTTGTGCAGGGTGCCGGTCTTGCCCATGCGCCCGGAGCGTGTGGTTTCGAATTCACGCTGCGGGATGCCGGCGAACTCCGGCATGGCACGCACTTTTTCGCCGACGATTTTCGCGGTGCGCTGGGCGCCGTAGGGGGTCCAGTGTTGGTCACCGCGGAAGTAGAAATCGTGGGCCGGCAATTCATCTGGAAGCTGTTCGTTGGTCAATGGCGATAGGTCTGGCACCACGTAGCCCATCTTGGCGAAACGGCCGAGCATGGTCTTGTAATTGGCCAGGGCCTTGTCGAAATCGAACTTGGCTTTTTCCTCAGGATTGAGTTTGTTGCGGTTCACCAACCCCCGGGTTGGTTGATAAACCACCACCAATTCCACGCCCTTGGCCTTGAACGCATCGTGCAGTTGCTGCATGCGTTTGTAGCCTGCCGGGCTGGTGTCGAATTCGGTGCGCAGGTCTTCCTGGGTACGGAACAACCAGTCGCCCTGGGCTTGTACCAGGGTGGTGAAGTTCTGCTGGTAGCGCGTGGTGTAGTTTTTCGCGTCATGGGCGGCGGGGCACAGGCTGCAGCACGGTTCGGCGGTGAAGGTCGGCGCCTTCACTTCATCGGCGCGCACGCCTTGGCTGGCCGCGAGCAGGCCGAGGGTCAGACCCGAGAGGCTCAGCAGTTTGATCATGTGTGGGTGCATAAGGGTCATCCTCAGTCCTGCATTTCGGTCTGGCGTTCGACAGGGTCGATCAGCACGGCTTTCTGCTGGCGCACCAGCAGGTCGAGAATCTCTTCCTGGCGATCACCCAGCACACCGTTGAAGCTGATGCCGCTGGATTTGGTCGGCGCCAGCATCGACACGCGGTACAGCTCCACGCTCAATGGCGAGTCGATGGACAGCGGCCCGCTGCCGTTACCCGCCAGTTCACCGCCGACCACAATCAGCGACACCTGGGCGTCGAACGGGTCGAGGGCGATGTCACGGTCGGTGTCGGTCAAATCCTTGATGTGGCCGTAGAGACCGGTCAGGCCGTTGGCCATCGAGGTGTTCTCGTACAGCTTGATGTTCACGCTGTTACGCACGCGGATGCCGTGGCGACGGTTGGCAATCACCTTGTTGCCCCACAGCAGGTTGTCGCCGCTCTCATAGAGCGTGATGCCGTCGGTGTGGTTGCGGTAGATCTCGTTGTCGGCGATCAGGTTGTTCACGCTGTTACGGTCGATCACCAGGCCCGAGAGCTTGTTGTCGTAGCTGCGGTTGTTGAAGATGAAGCTGTCGTTCACTTCCCGGGAAATGATGATGCCGTGCTTCTTCTTGGTGCCGTAGACGGTGTTGTCCGCGATGATCAAACCGTGGGAACGGTCATGGGGGTCAATGCCGTAGACGATGTTGTCTTTGTAGGTATTGCCCTTGAGCACAAAGCCCGTGGTCTCGTAGCAGTAGAAGCCGTACCACATGTCCGAGAACTCGGAGTCGATGATCCAACCGGTCGGTTCCGCGCGCTTGAGCACCTTGGCCATGTTCGGCGTGTACTGGGAAATACTCACCCCGTACGACTTACTGTTGGCGTAACCGAAACTGGCCATCTTGCTGTTGGCGACGTAGGTTTCGGTACCGCCCCAAGCCAGCAGGAACGGACGGAATTCCTTGGGCGACTTGAACAGCGCCGGGCCGTTGGCTTTTTCGCTCCAGCCGGTGATCTTGGTGTCGCGCACAAACAGCTGGCCGTCGTTGATCAGGAACGAACCGGCTTCCTGGGACAGGCGCAACTCCTGGGTCTTCTTGTCGATTTCCAGGATGCCTTTGCGCCCCACCACAATCGGCAGTTTGGCGAGGAACACACCGGGCGACGTTTCGCTGAAGTACTGCTTGGGCACCTTGCCCAGCAGGTCCTTGAGGTTCATGTAGCCGTCGTCGACAAAGATTGCCTGGGGAATGCCATGCTGGCGCACCACCCATTCGGCCATCTTGTTGTCACCGCCGATAAAGTCCTTGAGGGCGTCTTCCTGCATCATGCGACGGATGCTGATTTTGCCGGGCTTGGACTTGACGATTTTCTTTTCCATCGCCGCGACGGTGTAGCCCGACAGGTCTGGCAGGGCCGGCTTGGCCATTTCCAGCGGCGCGGTGGGCGGGCTGGAAATGGTGTAGGTCTTGGCCTGTTGCAGCTCTTTGGCGATGGTCGGCGCCTTCACCGCCGCACCGTCGGCAAAGGCCGAAGTGCTGGCGAGCAGCATGGCTGCGACCAGCAGGCTGACCGAGCCTTTGAGGGCTTGAGGGTTCATCGCGCAGGCTCCCATCAGAATTTCCAGATCACGTCGACAAACGCGCGATGCATGTACGAGTCAACCTGGCTGCCATAGGCGTCGCCCGGTTTGAACACACCTGCACGGAAACGCACCAGGGCCGACGGTTCGTCGATCGACTGGCTGAGCGCCGCCGGCAACAGGCCTTTCTCGAAGTACTTGGTGACCACCAGGTCCATCTCTTGGCCCAGGTCTTTCTTGCCATCTTCAAGCGGCAGGGACGTGCTGGACACAATCGCGCCGGTCACGTCATCGGTGTTGTTCTGCACGGCATCGATGCCGTTGCTGCCCACTGGCTTGTTGCCGTCGACGCGCCAGAACTTGTGGTACACCAGGCTGGCGTCGTAGTCCTCGCGCAGCTGCCAGGAACCGAACAGGCTCATGGACTGCATGTTGTTCATCTCGCCGCGAAACGCTTCGCCGAAGCGGTGTACGCGGGACTGGGTGCCGGTCCAGTTCGAGCGGTTGCTTTGCAAGCCGTTCTGCTCGTACTCGGCGCTGGCGCGCGAATAGGCCGCGCCCACTTGCCACTGCGGGTCCAGACGCAGGCGGATACCCAGGTCGGTGGCCCAGCCGCTTACGTCATCGCTGCGCTTGGCTTGGGCCGGGCGGCTGCCGTCGGCGGTCAAGGCGTTGACCTTGTCGCGATCACCGCGCATGCCGGTGATGCTTGCCCAGTAGTTGACGGTGTTGGTGTTGCGCCAGTTGTAGGCGTCGCTGTTGGCTTCGATACCGAGCCAGGACAGGTCGCCGTTCTCGCGTTTGTCCAATGAGTCGGTCGGTACACCCGGCTCCGGATAGTCGAGCTTGCCGTTGTCATGGGTGTGGTGGCCGCGCAGGCCGATCCACTGGCCGGGCGTCCACTGGTAGGCGGCGTCGGCGTAGAGGTGCTGGCGGTCCTTGTCGACCGGGGCCAGTTCCTTGAGGTCGGTGCGGTATTCGCTGAAACGTTCGGCGACGCCCACGTTGGCTTTGAGCAAGGTGGTGTCGAAGGTCCAGTTCAGCGCTTCGATATTGGTGTCGCGCCACTGGCCGTCGTCATTGCGCAGGCGTTGGCGACCGAGCTTGAGGATCTCGCCGGGGTAGGGCGTGAAGCCGCTGTAGCCGACCCAGAACTCACGCATGGCCAAATAGTTTTTCTTGGCCTTGCGGTCGCTGTTGCTGGTTTGCTGGTTCTCGTCATCGGCCGACTGTTGCAGGGGGTCGGTCTCGATGATGTCGCTCGATACCACGGCCTGGCCCATGGCGTAGGCGCTCCACGCGCCGCTTTCACCGTAGATCCAAGGACGCAGGTCGAGGCCGATACCGTTGACGTCACCGCCTTTCTGGGTGCCGAGGTCGCGGTCATCTTCGGACTGGGCGGTGGCTTTCACTTCCAGGCCGAAGTTCTTGGCTTCGGTCAGCGCGGCCAGGGTCGGGCACGACCACAGCAGGGCGAAGGTCAGGCCAATGCCGGCCTTGACGAATGGATTGAGCTTCATAGGGATTCCTCGCCGTCTTCTTCATCCAGGGCGTGCAGTTGCAACGTGCTCTGGGCCAAGGTGCCGCGGGTCGCCAGCTCTTGTTGCACCAGGCGTTGGCCTTGGGTGCGTTGCTCCGGTGTCAGCGGGGCTTCAAGTTGAGTGGCCAAGTCGTTGGCCTCTGGCGTGTCCTGGGCTTTAGCCAACTGGCTGAAGACATAGGCGTTCAATGGGTCGGGCTTGGTGCCCTTGCCTTGGGAAAACAACTGGGCGATAGCAAAGTCGGCGCTGTTCTGGCCGTTGCGCGCAGCGGTCAGCAAGTGGTCCAGGGCTTTTTGCGGATAGACCTTGCCCAGGTAGCCACGGCGGTAGATCTGGCCGAGGTAGTAATCGGCGGCCACTTCACGGCCGACGGCTTTTTCGAAATGTGCTTCGGCGGCCTTGGCGTCCGCCGGTACCCACTTGCCTTCGTAGTAGAGCTTGCCCAGCAACAGCTCGGCGCGCGGTTGGTCGGCGGCGCGGCCGTTGTCCAGGTACTTCATCATCTGGTCGACGTCGCCCAGTTCCGGGAAGTCGTAGAGCAGTTGCGCCAGGCTGACCCAGGACGCGGGGTAGCCCGGGGCGATTTTTTCCAGCAGCGCCTGGGCGGTTTTTTCGTCCGGTTGGCCGAGAGTGGCATCGCCCAGTACGCGAGCAACACTGTCGACACGTTGTGCGGTGACGGTTCCACGGCTGTAGCCGGCTTCCATCTGCTTGAGCAGCTCGGCTTGTTTCTCGGGTTCGGCCTTTTTCTGGTAGACCGTGGCCAGTTCGACGTAGCAGATATCGGTGGTGTTCAGCGCGGCCTTGCAGATGCGTTCCACATCATCCAAATGCTGGTCGTACGTGCCTTGGGTGCGATACAGCAGCACTTGGGCCAGACCCGCTTCCGGGTAACCCGCCGTTTGCCACTGGCTGATCTGCTGCTGGGCGTTCACGTTCGGGAAGCTGTGCGGGTATTGCAGGTACAGCATCGCCAGCGGGATCAGGGTATTGCCTTCGCCATTGGCAAAAGCTTTTTTCAGCAGGCCTTCGGCTTCGTGGTGCTCGGCTTCGGTGCTGCCGGGTTTGGCCACCAGCAGGCGACCGAGTCGGGCCTGGGCGCGGGGCGACGTATCAGCCGCCGCCCGGTAAGTGGCTTCAGCCTGTTTGATTTGCGCCGGATCGCGAGTGCCTACCTGGATATCGGCCAGGCCCACTTGGGCCTCGCTGTAGCCCAGGTCTGCCAGTTGCTGGTAATTCTGCTGGGCGGTGACGGTGTCGCCACGTTTCAGCGCTTCGTTGGCCAGGCGTTGGTCGGGTAGACCGGCGCAACCGGCAAGGCTGACTGCCAGTGCCAGAGCACAGCAGGCCATGGCTGAGTGAGATCTGCTTTGTGTGGGAGCTGGCTTGCCTGCGATGCGGGCACCTCGGTGTTGCAGGTGTACCGAGTGGATGCTATCGCGGGCAAGCCCGGCTCCCACATTGGCCGGTGTTGTTGTTGAAATAGGGTTCACAGGCATGTCCTCGCTTACAGACCGTTGGCCATGGCTTTGTCGATCAGCCAGTTCAGCGAGGGGCCACGGTCGCTGGTCACTTCTACCGGGCGGCCGGCGTAGGTGCTGTCCAGCGGTGCGTCAGGCTTGATCTGCACGCGGATGTCGGAGGACAGGTCGGCGCTGTTCAGGCTGGTGCTGCTGACGATGGTGCCGGTGCGGGTCTGCTCTTCGTCGGCCACCTGGAAGCTCACCGGCGTACCTGGTCGAACATCGGCGAACTGGCGATAGGTGAAGCGCGCCTCCACATTGGCCAGGCTGCCACGGGGTACCAGTTGGAAGATCACGTCGCCTTTGTTGGCGTATTGACCGTCGGCGACCATTTGCTGGGCCACCACGCAATCGCACGGCGAAGTCAGGGTGCCGGTCATTTGCTTGCCGAACAGTTCTTCAACCTTGGCCGGTTGCAGCTGGTCTTCGTCCAGGTGGCCCTTGAGCACATCCAGCATGCTGGTGCTGAACGTCGCCAGTGGTGCGCCTTTGGCGGCAATCCCATCACCCTTCAGCAGGCTTTGCACGGTGCCATCGCGCGGCATGGTGACGTTCATGCCGGGCACGCTCACCAAACCGGCCTGGGCGTGGCTGACGAAGTACATGCCGTACACCGATTTGAAGACGAAACCGAACGCCGCCAAGCCGACGATAAAAATGCCGGCGCTGAACGTCACCGCACGCAGGCGACCGAAGGCGGTCATGCCGCTGCCGCTGTCCTTGACCTTGCGCGCCTTGGTGAAGTTGTCGCGTTGCAGGGTCGCCAGCACGTCGCCCATGGTCACGATGTCACCGGACAGGTGCGAGGTGATCAGGTGGCGCAGGGTGGAAATATCTTGCTGCTCCAGGTTCTGGAACTGGCAACCGGCACGACCGGTCTGGCGGTCGTAGGAGCGGATTTGCAGCTCGACGTCCATGGCCAGGCCGAGGTTATCGATCACAAACTGCAGGCGGCCCTTGTGCACTTCGCCGACGGTCAACGGCTGGGTGGAGGTGAATGCCAGGCCGCCGGCGGACAGGTCGATCACCCGGGCTTCGGTCGGTGTGCGGTCAGTGTTGAAAAAGCGCAGCTTGGCCGGGATTTTGACCCGGGCATGTTGGCGCTGGGCTTCGGATTCGTGGACAACGTTGACGTTTGCTTGGCTATTCATCAGGTGTATTCCTAAGTTAATTCAGGCTTGGCAGGTTCAGACCATCATCAGCAAAACGGCGACGAAGATGCTGCCGGCGGAGAAGGTCATGGTCCGAGACGACCAGGTGTTGAACCAACGTTGAAAGCTGGCCAAATCGCGGGTCAGTTTGGTGTCCTGGCGGGTCCAGGACTGTTGATCAAGGCGGAAGAACACGTAGATCTTCACCAGCGCGCCCATGATCTGGTTGTAATAGAGAATCACCGGGTAAGCCGGGCCGATCTTGTGGCCGGAGCACGACAGCAACAGGGTGAGAATCAAGCGAGTGATGCCGATCCACAGCAGGTACGCGAGGATGAACGCGCCGCCGTACTTGAAGGTGGCAATGATCGCGACCGTCAGGCCGAGCAACGACGTCCACATCGACACACGCTGGTCGAACAGCACCACGCTGGTGAACAAGCCGAGGCGACGCACACCCAGGCCCAGCGCACGGGAGTTCTGGCGCAGGTTGTTGCCGTACCAGCGGAACATCAGCTTGCGGCTGGCCTTGATAAAGCTTTTTTCCGGCGGGTGTTCCACGGTGTTGATCGCGGCATCGGGCACGTAGAAGGTGTCGTAGCCCAGGCGCATCAGGCTGAACCAGCTGGACTTGTCGTCGCCGGTCAAAAACTTGAAGCGGCCCAGGCGCCAGTGTTGCAGCGAGTCGCTTTCCACGTCGGCGATAAAGCCCGGGTCGGTCACTACGCTGGCACGGAACACCGACATACGGCCGGTCATGGTCAGCACGCGCTTGGACAGGGCCATCGAGCACATGTTGATGTGGCGTTGGGCAAAGCGCAGTTTGTGCCACTCGCTCATGATGTAGCCGCCACGCACTTCGCAGAACTCGTTGGTGGTCAGGCCGCCGACATTGCCGAACAGCTGGAACCACGGCACGGTCTTGCGCACGACGCCTTCGGCCAGCACGGTGTCGCCATCGATCACGGCCACCACGGCGCGGTCATCCGGCAGGTGGCGGGAGATGGCGCGGAAACCGAAGGCCAGGCCGTCGCGTTTGCCGGTACCGGCGATACGCACGAAGTCGAGCTTCACGTGCTCCGGTGGGTTCATGCGTTCCCACAGGCTTTTCACCAGCAGCTCATCGGACATTTCCACCAGCGAGCACACCACGGTGGTAGGGAAACCACATTCGATGGCTTCGCGAATCACCGAGCTGTAGACCTGTGCGGTGGTCAGCGCATCGATGCGGAAACTGGTGACCATCAGAAACACATGGGACGGGTCGGCGGCCTTGCCCAACTTGCGCACTTTGCGGCGCAGGTGCGGGTAGACCACGTACAGGAACAGCATGCCGCGAAAGAAATGCGTAGCACCCATCGAGTAGCGCCAGATACCCACGGCGCCAATCAGGAAAATAAAATTCTTCGACTCGGAGTCGAACGTACTCGCCGGCAGCAGCAGGGCGAGTCCCATCAGCAGGCTGAGAAAAAACAACCAGCCGGCAGATTGCAGTAGTACATGTTTTAACTTGGACATGAGCGTCATCCGAAGGTGGTGAAGGCTTCAGGCGACGGGCGCTGGGGATGGAAACGCACGCCGCCTGAAACTTGCCGTTGCTGTTACCAGCAAATGCCTTCGGTACGACCGGTCGCACAGGTGGCCTTGGCCATGAAGCCCACCAGGTCGATCACTTGCTTGCCGTGCGGTGCGTTCTGCGCCAGGGCGCGGAATTTCTCGTCACGGTTGCCGAGGATGATCACGTCGGAGTTGTTGATCACCTCATCGAAGTCCGAGTTGAGCAGGGACGACACGTGGGGAATCTTGCCTTCGATGTAGTCCTTGTTCGCACCGTGGACACGGGCGTACTCGACGTTGCTGTCGTAGATACTCAGGTCGAAGCCTTTGCCGATCAGCATTTCGGCAAGCTCTACCAGCGGGCTTTCACGCAGGTCGTCGGTGCCGGCCTTGAAGCTCAAGCCCAGCAGGGCGACTTTGCGCTTGTCGTGGCTGTTGACGATGTCGAAAGCGTTTTGTACCTGGGACTCGTTGCTGCGCATCAGCGAGTTGAGCAGCGGGGCTTCTACGTCCAGGGAACCGGCGCGGTAGGTGAGGGCACGCACGTCCTTTGGCAGGCAGGAGCCACCGAAAGCGAAGCCTGGGCGCATGTAGTACTGGGACAGGTTGAGGGTCTTGTCCTGGCACACCACGTCCATCACTTCGCGACCATCGACGCCGACGGCCTTGGCGATGTTGCCGATTTCGTTGGCGAAGGTGACTTTGGTGGCGTGCCACACGTTGCAGGTGTACTTGATCATTTCGGCAACGGCGATGTCCTTGCGGATGATCGGCGCATCGAGCTCTTCGTACAGCGACTGCAAGACATCGCCGGAGGCTTTGTCGAACTCGCCGATGACAGTCATCGGTGGCAGGTCGTAGTCGGCGATGGCGGTGGATTCACGCAGGAATTCCGGGTTGACCGCGACGCCGAAGTCGACGCCGGCTTTTTTGCCTGAGCAGTCTTCGAGGATTGGGATCACCACATTGGCGACAGTGCCTGGCAGTACGGTGCTGCGCACGACGACGGTGTGGCGGGTGGCTTTGTCACGCAGGACAAAACCGATCTCGCGGCACACGGCTTCGATGTAATCGAGTTCCAGGTCGCCGTTTTTCTTGCTCGGCGTGCCGACGCAGATCATCGACAGGTCAGTATCGCGGATGGCTTCGGCGAAGTTGGTAGTGCCGCGCAGGCGACCGGTTTCGATCCCCTTGCTCAACAGCTCGCCCAGGCCTGGTTCAACGATCGGCGATTTACCGGCATTGATCAGGTCGATCTTGTCCTTGGAGATGTCTACGCCGACCACTTCGTGGCCACGGGCAGACAGGCAACCGGCACAGACTGCGCCAACGTAACCTAGACCAAATATGCTGATGCGCATCGCATTTACCTCTTTAATAATCACGCCACTAAATGGCCGGAGTTCATGTTTGCAAGCGTCACTGATGCCACGAAAGTTGGGCGAATAGACGCCGACTTACCGCGTACAGGCATGTTGAATAACGAGTGACTAACTATTGCACTCAAGTTGTGCGCAACTTGGCCTTGTTATTGGGGCTTGCCCTCAAATGCAGCCGGCCTTCTGTGGAGAAGGTCCCGACGCCAGTGCCGCAAGGCGCAGATAGAGGCATAAAGCCCTTTTTTATCAACGTCTTGGGTGTCATCACTGACACATTTGGGTAAGCGCTGCCTTGGCCTATAGGGGATAGCAATTGATCCTTATCGCCGCCCTCAACTCATATCAGTTGATAATGTGACCCGTGAGTCGAAGTTGATGGGGCAACTTCGCTACTTCCTTGGGCCGCTGTGTAAGTTATCTCCTACAGAAACAGAGAATTTCGTTACCGGTGGTATGAGCCATGGGTTTAGGCGAAGTTCCGGGCCGCTCATCCTGTTTCCAGAAATTTCTTGAAATATTAGAAAAGATGGCACTAGTACTATATTGATAGCACTTGCTATTTGGGCCTGTAGTTATGGGGAGTTGGTGCGGGGGGATAGTTTTGTGCCACTAGTGTTTGAAAAAAGTGGTGCCACTACGAAAAAAAATCGGAAATGTCGAGTGAAAGAATCGTTAGGAATGCGTCAAGATATTTTTTGACGTCAAATTAATGACTATTTCGATGCTGAAATGCAGACAAAAATGTGGGAGCGGGCTTGCCTGCGATAGCGGTGGGTCAGTTGGCACATCGGCTACTGATACACCGCTATCGCAGGCAAGCCAGCTCCCACCTTTGAACACCTGCGCTGGCGAAAGCCTTATTCCGGTGCGTGATCGCGCAAAAACACCAGGTTATCCGGCTTGGACTGCTCTGCATTGAAGCGATAGCCCTGCACATCAAACGCCTTGAGCTTGGCCGGGTCGTTGATGCGTTCTTCAATCACAAAGCGGCTCATCATTCCCCGCGCCTTCTTGGCGTAGAAGCTGATGATCTTGTACTGGCCGTTCTTCAAGTCCTTGAACTCGGTGTTGATGATCCGTGCGTTCAGCGCGGTGCGCTTGACCGCCGAGAAGTACTCGTTGGAGGCCAGGTTCAGCAGCACGTCGTCGCCTTGCTCGGCCAGGGCTTCATTCAGCCATTCGCTGATCCGCGTTCCCCAGAAGGCGTACAGGTCTTTGCCACGGGCGTTGGCCAGCTTGGTGCCCATCTCCAGGCGGTACGGCATCATCAGGTCCAAGGGGCGCAGCAAACCGTACAGGCCGGAGAGCATGCGCAAGTGGTCCTGGGCGTAGGTGAAGTCGGCATCGCTGAAGGTTTCGGCGTTGAGGCCGGTGTACACATCGCCCTTGAACGCCAGCAGCGCCTGCTTGGCATTGGCCGGGGTGAACGCCGGGTTCCAACTGCCGAAGCGGGCTGCGTTGAGGCCGCCGATCTTGTCGGATACGTGCATCAACTCGCTGATTTGCGCCGGGCTGAGCTCGCGCAATTGCTCGATCAGCTCCTGGGAATGGTCCAGGTACTGCGGCTGGGTAAAGCGCTCGGTGGCAGGCGCAGTCTCGAAATCGAGGGTCTTGGCGGGGGAAATCACCATCAGCATGAAGTCGTCTCCTTAAATCGTGGACGGGATTCTAGGGGCTTGGGCGTTTTGACTCCACCTATGATGGCGATAGGTGCCTGTGAGTGCTGGCTAAATGACCAAAGTGTCTCGTGGCATGGGCCAGCAGAGTAAGAGCATCCAGGAAATGGATTAGAGGTTGAGAACCCGCTTCAGAGACACCAGCACTTGCTGGGTGGCACGACGTTGGTCAGCGGGTCGGTCAGGTGCTTGGGCGTTTCACCCCGCAGCGGGCGCAGCAGGGCGTGAAGTTGGGTGATGATCTTCTGTACTTCGTCATCGCTATTGTCGTGGGCGCCCTATTTGCGCTTTAGGCAGGAGACCAGGCACTGGTACATGAGCTCCAGCACATGCTGGTACCGGGCCGCTTCGGGGATCATGTTGTTCATGACGGTGAAGAATTTTTCGCCGCCTTGGGTTTCGCCATGGAATTGGCTGGGCAACGAACGCTCGCTCCAACTTGAGAGCCTGCCCCACGTGGTTCTTATGACTACCTCGTCCAGCAGCAGGCACAGGCTGTAAGAGTAGGTCTTGAGCATGCCGGCGTCGTAGCCGAACTCGACGGTATGGCCGAGGGCGTCAATCCGCTGGATCAGACGACCACTGCGGTCGTAACGCAGGCGGGTGATGCGCTGGGCCGGGTCGGTGTAGGCGATCAGTTGGCCGGCGGCGTCAATGTCGTAGCGGTCGATGCGCCCGTCGGGGCGCTCGCTTTCAATCAGGTAGCCGCGGGGGTCATAGCGATAGTGAGTGTGCTCGCCGCGGGCATTGACGGTTTCGCACAGGCGCCCGTCGGTATCGTAGTGGTACAGCGTTTGCGCATTGGAACAATCGCGGTAACTGAGCAATTGGCCGTGTAGGTTCCAGCTCAGGTACTTGGTCTTGTCCAGCGTGTCGGTGACACGTACCACTCGGCCTTCGGGGTCGTATTGGTAGTGAGTCTTGCGGCCCAGCGGATCCGCTTCCCAGAGCAGGTTGCCCTGGGCATCGTAGCCGGAGCGGTACGTGCGCCCCGCACCGTCGGTGACTTCGATAGGTAGTGCCCAGTGCCGGAGATAGCGGATGTGTTCGCTACGCCCCAATGGATCGCGCGTCTCGATCAGGCGGCCAATATCATCGTAGCTGTAGCGCCATTCGCCACCCTGTGGATCGACGCTCTTCATCAATTGCCCGGCGATGATCTCCTCTTGCCAGCAGTTACCGAGGGGGTCGATGTGTTTGTAGATCTCGTAGAAGGGGCCCCAGTAGTAATGGTCTTGGCGACCGAGGCTGTCGGTGACGTGGGTTTCGCCGCGTTCCAGGTCGTATTTGAATCGATACTCTTCGCCGTCGCTGCCCCAGTGGCGGGTGACGCGCCATTCGTGATCGGGTTGTGGCTCCAATAGCGGCGGAAGTTGGTACCCGGTGCCATCTGCGCGCTTGGGTGTGGGGCGGTTCTCGGGGATGGTAAAGCATGCCCATTCGTACTCGCGGATGGCGCCACTGGCGATCTGGTGGCTGTTCAGATAGCCCTCAGCGGTGTACGTGAAGCGACGGACCACGTGGTCCGTCGCGTCCAACACTTCATGCAACTGGCCACTGCGTGTATAGCGATAGCTGGCCAGGGTCTTGTTGCGCTCAATGCTGATGCTGTCGCCTGCATGCAGGAATACGCGAGACACCTTGCCGACACGGTTTGTATGTTGTTGATCATAGTGGAGCTGTACGACGGTTTGGCTGTACTTGTCGACCAGGAAGTGCAGGCGGCCCTGTTTGTCGTACAGCATGTCGAGGACATTGAGGTTACGATCGCCCAAGCGAATCAGTCGCGAGCGTTGCGGGTTGTGCGGATCAGTCTGGAAGACCTGATAGCGCCCTTCGTAGATGTCCTCGACAACGGTCTGACCATCCTCCAACTGGAAGAAGGCCAAGCCATCTATGACGCTGACGAAGGCGTTGCCGGCTATGAGTTGTCCCAGTTCGAGGCGGTTGCCTGTCTCGTCGACGTAGATCCATAGCTCGCCGCCGTGGGGATGTTGAACACGGACGATTTGCACCTCATAGGGAACGCTCCAGCCCATGCCCAACAGTCCGTCGGTTCGGGAGTCGTTGCTGTCGTAGCTTCGGGCCCATTCGATGCCCAGCAACCCAGGGAGGCTGAAGTCAACGTCTTCTGTACCGCCGAGTACTTTGCTGCCGGTGGAAACAAGCACAGGATTGCCTACGCCTGGACAGATTACGGAGTTGTTTTCTTTTGCTCTTTGAGAGCGGCGAGAACGAACCGCCATTCTTCTGGATATAAGCAGTGCCGCAACAATCCCTACGATCTGCGCAGTCTTGCTTTTGCCATTGTGAATGTTTCGAACGGTCACCGTTGCGCCGCCAATACGCACATTGGGAGAGACGTTGGCGTTCACATCGATGGTGGCATCGCAGGTGGCTTTATCTCCCGAGCGTGCCGCAGGTCGACTATTGATCAGCACCTTGTCTGAGCCCTGTGCTATGTAGGTCTCAGGCATGGGCGGATGACGGGAGCATTTGATCTTGTCTTCTTCTTTGGGGGTGAACCCCGGCGCTGCTGGGGTCGTGACGGGAGGGTTGAAAATTTGATGAACTGTGTCAAAGAGGTCCTTGACCAACTTGAGGGGAGGAAATGCAAATCCCAAAGCGGTTTGGGCCATCGCACTTACGTTCTCCAGAACTGAAGGCTCTTCTCCTTTTGCCTCTTGGTCAGACCCATTGGGGGAGCTGATCGCCGCAGCGCGAGCAGCGGCTTTGCCGTTGATGAAGGTATTTTCGGAACCGCTTTCGATCTGGCCATACACCTTCGGTGACGACATGGCGTTGCCAACGGAGTCGCTGAAGTCGGAGATGGCATCACCGATGCTCCGGTCCTCTCCTACGGGCATCGAACTCATGGCACCCACCGCAACGCCTGCCGCCATCCCGATCACCACACCGAGCGCACCACCCGTGAATGCAGTGCCCACGACGGCAAGGCCAATAGCGGCAGTCACCGCCAACGCGGCTGCCGCATAGATGACAGTTTCCACTGCTGCGCTGATCAATTCAGCGAGCAGTGATGGGTGAAGAATGGCGTCACCCTGCCGGGCGGCGTGGACAATTTGTGCCATTGGCAAAACGCTCCTTGCTGATCGAGAACGGGTTTCTTAGGGGCGGTAACGTTCAGGAGAAGCGGAGCGTTTGCTTGATGGCGCGCCAGTGCGTGATGTCGCCGTCGCTGAATGGGCCTTGTTTGCTGTAGTTGAGAACCAGCATGCGTTGTTGCCCAGGAATCAGGCAGGCGACTTGCAGCTGAAAGTTTGATTTGTCTCCCGTCATGAACTGGACGGCCATTTCTCGGCCCTCCACTGACTGCTGGCTTCCCAAGTGAGTGACTTGTGCTGGTGTGATGCTCAATGCTTGGGTCTTGTTGCGCAGTTGATCCAGCTGGACAGTCAGTGCCTCGTCCAAGGTCTGGCGTTTATCAACAGGGCTGCGGGCAATCACCAACGTGGTATCTCGCGCTCGAAAGCGCAGGACGTTCAGAGTCGAGTCCTCGGGCGTTTCATCGGCAAAATTAAGGATTACATCGTGGGTCAGATAATCAGCCATTGCAGGGGTGTCCTTTTCTTTAATGGTTGGGTGATGGGAAAGGTGGCAGCTATTCGAAATGCCCATCGACACTGGCCTTTAACGCACCACCGTCTTGCCCATTCGCGCTAGCACTGGCCGTCCCACCTGCAAGGTTGAGGTCGAGATTCGCGCCCAGGGTGTTGATCTGGCCGGCCTGCATGCCAGTGATGTTGAAGTCCTCGCAGGTGATGTTCAGCTTCCCGTTTGCATGTAGCTCAATGAGCGTCTTGCCACACTTCAAACGGAGCGTGCCGCCTACTTCGATTTCGTATTCGCCGGCTACCGTGTCGTTCTTGCTGCCCCCCACTTTCAAGGTGTCGTTGGCCTTCACCACCCGCAAACGGGTGCGGCCGACGGTGATGGTCTCGTCCTGGCCAATTTGGCTGCTTCGGTTGGCACCAATCGATTGGCTCTGGTTATTTTTCACCACCGTGTTCTGGTCTTTCTCGGCATGGACAAACACTTCCTCCTGGCCCAGCTCATCCTCAAAACGCAGCTCATTGAAACCTTCACCCTTATGGGTGCGGCTTTTGATGGTCATCCGCGTCTTGTGTTTGGGCAGCGAGTAGGGCGGCAGATTGGTCTGGCGGTAGGCGGTCCCCGTGGCGATGGGCTGGTCGGGGTCGCCGTCCAGATAGCTGATCACTAATTCCTGACCCACCCGCGGGATGGCCATGGAGCCCCAGGTCGCCCCCGCCCAGCCCTGGGTGACGCGGATCCAGCACGAGCTGTGGTCGTTGTTTTTATCCGAACGGTCCCACGGAAACTGCACCTTGACCCGGCCCCATTCATCGCAATAAATCTCCTCGCCGGGAGGGCCAACCACCGTGGCGATTTGCGGGCCGTCGATGCACGGTTTGTCACGCATCGGCGCTTTCCAATCCGAGGTCCAGCGAATGGCGCTGGCTTTCAACGAGTAAGACGTACCAAGGCCACTGCCGAACGACTCTTCCTGCAAGCTGGTGTGCTGTTTGCCTTCGTGTCTGATGGCGATGGTGCGCCAACGGTCATTGAAGTCTTCACGCGGATGCTCGTTGAGGTCGAACGCCAGCCCCGGTTGCAGGCGCTCATCGTCGCCCTCCAGATGCGCCAACTTGGCGTCGTTGCGCAGCGCGGCCAGGCGCGTTTTGGTGAAGGGCTTGCCGGCGATGTCGCGTTTGTAGCGGCCTGGGTAGTCGTAGCGTTCGTAGTCCTTGTGCTGGTTGTTCAGGTCCTGATCGCCAGTGGCTTTGTGCTGCTGGTTGTAGCGCGGGTGGGTGAAGGTGTAGTCGCGCTGCACCTGCACGGCGGTGCGCACTTGTTCGGTATAGTGGAAGCGGTTCAGCGCCGGTTCCTTGGAGTCGCCGCCACCCATGGGCTGGTAGATCACCGGGCAATCGGTGTGGGTGCCGATGGTGCCGAGGCCGCCAACGCGGTCGGTGAGGATGAGGGTGTGGCCGTCGGCGCGGTGTTCGAAGGTGTAGAGCAGGCCTTCTTCGGCGGCGAGGCGGGCGATGAAGTCGAGGTCGGTTTCGCCGGCCTGTACGCAGTATTCGCGAGGTTGGTGCTCGAAGCAGATCTCGCTGCGGATGTCGGTCAGCTTTTGCTCGGCGAGCATGCTGGTGATGATGTCGGGTACGGTCTGGCCCTGGAAGATGCGCCAGTTGGAGCGCAGGTCGAAACGTTTCAGAGTCGGTTCAACTATGGCGGTGTAGCGGGTGCGGCGAAAGCCGGTGTCACCTTGCTGGAACAGGCTGACCAAACCGTGGACGTAGCGAACCGGGGTGTCATCGCGCCAGATCGTGAACACTGCCGCCAGGTCGAGCATGCGGTAGAAGTCGATGGCCTGGTGATGGCTGACGAGTTCGAGTTCCAGTTTGAACGGTTGGGATAGGCCTTCCTGAAGGGTAAATGAGACCACTTCGAAGGGATCGCCCCGCAGCGGTTCGAAGGTGTAACGCAGGTCGCTTTGACGGGGCATGGGGCTTCCTCTTCTCTCGACGCGGCTAGCGCGGTCCATCCATGTGGGGGACGCGATCTTAGGAAGCGCTAAGCAAGCCCTTCAATAGCTTGGAGGGAATCCAGAGGTCTCTTACCCGTGTGGGTGCAATGGATGTCGGACGTTTCTGTGTTTTTCCAGAAGAAGGGCGCTCAAGTCGGGCCTAGCCTATTTCCATGCTGGCCAATGTGATCGGCTATAGTGGCCGACGACTCTGGAGAGGAAGACCTTGCGTGCGAATAGCGCTTTTATTGTCGGCATTCCTGCTATGCCTGAATGCCCAGGCTGCGCCGGCGGATGTGGCCAGCCTGGACCGCGGTACATGGCCTGAAAAGCTCAGCAGCCCAGCGCTGTTCGATGTGGCCTCACGTGCGGAGATCCTGATGTTCGCCCACAGCCTGTTGGCCAGCGAATCTCAGGATGAAACGGCGCTAAAGCAGCGCCTGGGCTTGAAGATCATCAACCAGGCGTCCATCGACGACCTGCGTCGCCAACTCTGGCAGCGCCTGTTGGAGAACTACACCTTCGCCCAGCAGAGCTGCGAGGAAGACGCGTCGTTCTGCTACCTGGTGGAAAACATGGACGACCTGCGCGAGCAAGCCGGCAAATTTGAGGTCAGTGAAAACTCCTTCTACATAGGCTGGGCCGGCCCCAGTCACGCCTTCCACGAGCGCTATCTGGACGAACTGCTGCGCAAAGCCGCGCTGTTTCCGCAGATCAGCAGCGAAATTGCGCGGTTTGGCGACCATGAGCGCAATGGCGATGAATTCAACGACCGAATGTTCCTGCTGACCTTTGATGGCGGCCCGGCCCCCGTCAGCGGCAATACCGACTGGCTTGCCGACTACCTGCGCAAGCAGAAGATGAACGCCACGTTCTTCATCCTCGGCAGCAGCTTGCAAAACCGAATTGAGCGCAGCTCCGCCAGCGATGTACAGGCGCTGTACCAAGGCCAGTGCGTCGGCACCCAGGGCTGGCAATACCGTTCCCATAGCCATTGGGTGGAGTGGCAAAGCTCTATCACCCGTACGGCTTCGTTGGCGCAGAACCTGATGCCGGAAAACTACGTGCCGCTATTCCGTCCGCCATACGGACAGCGTCGTGCAGACAGCCAAGGGTTCTTCCAGGGCCAAGGCCTGCAGGTGGCGTTGTGGGACATCGACTCGCAGGATGATCCGGGCAAACTCAAGGCTGATGAGTCGGCGCAGCGGGTACTGACGCTGATGATGCTGTGGCGCAAAGGGGTGATTGTGTTTCACGACACCCAGGACAAGGCGCGGGTCGCTTTGCCTATGTTGTTACAGTCAACGGCGCAAAGTGGGTTGGGTTGGCAGGACTGCCGGGAAGCATTTCGTTAAAAAGACGAAGTGCCCGGCCCTGTTGGGGCTGAGGACTTTTTGGGGTGGTTTTGTGCGACATATCGATGCAGGCGGACTTCCGACTTTAACGGGGTGGCTGGCACTCGGCTAGTGCTATTCGTCATCCTGAAAAATAAACTTCAAAAAAGCGTCAAAGTGCTTTTTCCTGTCACATGTTTTGCGGTATTACGAAGTCAGATCGCCGAAACCTGCAACACAGGTGGCGTCTTCCAAGACTCCTCATGTGGGCATGCACTTGACGTCCCTCAGGTGCATTCGGTGGTCGAATCGAGGCGCAGCACTGTCGTGGTATTGCGTCGACTGGCTCCCACAAAAGGTGACCGAGTATGGATGATCATGGACGCACCCCTTCTTCCGACCAGCCAATCCTTTATGTGCTTGATACCAACGTACTGATTCACGATCCAAACGCTCTGCTCAACTTCGAAGAACACCACGTCGCCATCCCGATGATCGTGCTGGAGGAGCTCGATAAGCTTAAAAGCGGGCACCACAGCGTTGCCGCCGAATGTCGCCAGGCCATCCGCCTGATCGACAAGACGCTGGGCGAAGCGTCTCCGGAAGATGTCGAACTCGGCGTGCCGATCCAGCGCGGCAAAAGCGGGCCCAAGGGCTTGCTGTCGATCCTGATGAGCAAACGCAGCGAGCCCAACAGCCTGCTGCCGGAAAACCTCAACGACAACAAAATCATCAACCAATTGATCGACCTGCACGCGCGCGACAAGGACCTGCGCCTGGTGCTGGTGACCAAAGACATCAACATGCGCCTCAAGGCCCGTGCGTGTGGGATCGCGGCCGAGGACTACAGCACCGACCAACTGGTCGACGACGTGTCGATGCTGTCCCGTGGTTATCACATGATTACCGGCTCGTTCTGGGACCGCGTCAGCAAGGTTGAAACCCGTCAGGACCATGGCCGTACCTGGCACCAGGTGCAGTTGATCGAAAACCTGCCGGCCGTGCATATCAATGAGTTTATCGTCGACGAACAGGGCTTTGTGGGCTGGATCAAAGAGATCCAGGTCGACAAGCTGTTGATTCTCGACCTGCATCAGGAACCCCTGTTGCACCAGGAAGCCTGGGGCCTGAAACCGCGTGACATCTACCAGAGCCTGGCGCTGTATGCGCTGCTTGACCCGGACATTCACCTGGTCAACCTGACGGGCGCAGCCGGTTCCGGTAAAACCATTCTCGCCCTGGCTGCCGCCATCGAGCAGACCATGGTGACCAAGCGCTATCGCCGCATCATCGCCACCCGCAGCGTGCAGGGCCTGGACCAGGAAATCGGTTTCCTGCCCGGCACCGAGGCGGAAAAAATGGAGCCGTGGCTGGGGGCGATCACCGACAACCTCGAAGCCTTGCACATGGATGACGAAAACACCCATGGCAGCGTCGACTACATCCTCAGCAAAGTGCCGTTGCAGTTCAAATCCCTCAACTACATCCGGGGTCGCAGCTTCCAGCAGAGCCTGATTTTGATCGATGAATGCCAGAACCTCACGCCGCACCAGATGAAAACCATCATCACCCGTGCCGGCGCCGGTTCCAAAGTGGTGTGCCTGGGCAACCTGGCACAGATCGACACCCCTTACTTGTCCGCGACCAGCTCCGGGCTGACCTACCTGACGGAACGCTTCAAAGACTTCCCGAACGGCGTGCACATTGCGCTGCAAGGGGTTCCACGTTCGATTCTGGCTGAATACGCCGAATCTCATTTGTAAACGCGGTCAAAAATGTGGGAGCGGGCTTGCTCGCGAAGACGGAGTGTCAGGCGCCGAATGTATTGACTGATACACCGCCTTCGCGAGCAAGCCCGCTCCCACATAAGCCCGCCCCCACATTTAGATCAGTGTTGGGTTTACAATCGGTGCTCCTGATCAGGAGTAACCCCGTGCTGACTCATCTCGATTCCCAAGGTCGCGCCCACATGGTCGACGTCACCGACAAAGCCGTGACGTTCCGTGAAGCCGTGGCCGAAGCGCGCGTGCGCATGCTGCCCGAGACCCTGAAAATGATTGTCGACGGCGCCCATCCCAAGGGCGACGTATTTGCCGTGGCCCGCATTGCCGGGATCCAGGCTGCCAAGAAAACCAGTGACCTTATCCCTCTGTGCCACCCGTTGATGCTCACCGGCGTCAAGGTCGAGCTCAGCGCAGACGGTGCGGACGCCGTGCACATCCTGGCGCGCTGCAAACTCTCCGGGCAGACCGGCGTGGAGATGGAAGCCCTCACCGCCGCCAGCGTCGCGGCCCTGACGATCTACGACATGTGCAAGGCGGTGGATCGCGGCATGACCATTGAAAGTATTCGCCTGCTGGAAAAGCTTGGCGGTAAAAGCGGGCATTTCAAGGCGGAGCAGGCATGAGCATCAACGTATTGTTTTTTGCGCGTTACAGCGAGGCGGTGGGCTGGGACTCTCTGGAGGTCGAAGGCGACTTCGCCACGGTCGACGACCTGCGCAAGACCTTGGCTGCCAACCCGGGGTTTGAAGTGCTCCACGAAACCAGCCTGATGTGCGCGCGCAACCAGGAGCTGTGCAACCTCGATGAACCGTTGCAAGCCGGTGATGAAGTCGCGTTCTTCCCACCCGTGACCGGGGGCTGAACATGGCCATTCGGGTGCAGGCCCAGGCGTTTGATCCAGGTGCCGAAGTCAACGCGATGCACGCGGCCAACGTAGGCGTGGGGGCGGTGGTCAGTTTTGTTGGCTACGTGCGCGACTTCAATGACGGCCTGGATGTGGCGGGGATGTTCCTGGAGCACTACCCCGGCATGACCGAAAAGGCCCTGACCAAGATTATTGTGGAAGCTGAACAACGCTGGCCGCTGCTTAAGCTGGAAGTGCTACATCGTATTGGTGCGCTCGAGCCGGGAGAGCCGATTGTGTTTGTCGGGGCCGCCAGTGCCCATCGCCAGGCGGCGTTTGATGCCTGTGCGTTTGTGATGGATTACTTGAAAACGCGCGCGCCGTTCTGGAAGAAAGAGAACACCAGTGAGGGGCCGCGCTGGGTGGAAGGACGTAGCAGCGACCACGCTGCCGCAGATCGCTGGAAGTCTTAAGCCAAGCACAGAACCTAATGTGGGAGCGGGCTTGTGTGGGAGCCGGGCTTGCCCGCGATGCAGGCACCTCGGTTTTTCAGTTAAACCTAGGTGATGCTATCGCAGGCAAGCCAGCTCCCACACAAGCCCGCTCCCACAGTTTTAATCGCATTTCAGTTTTACGGGCGTTTGCGCTCTACAGGGCGCAACAGGTGCGTCGGCGGTGTTTCGCAGCTGATCTTGCGACCCAGCAGCGCCTCGATCGACGGCAACTGATACGAGTCATCTTCCCCGGCAAAACTGATCGACACACCCGCAGCACCAGCACGGCCAGTACGGCCAATACGGTGCACGTAGTCGTCCGGCACTTCCGGTAGGGTGAAGTTGATCACGTGGCTGATGCCGTCAATGTGAATCCCACGACCTGCCACGTCAGTGGCCACCAGTACGCGGATCTTGCCTTCGCGGAAGCCTTCCAGCGTCTTGATGCGCTTGTGTTGCGGCACGTCACCGGACAGTTGCGCAGCGTTCACGCCATCGCGCACCAGGCGCTCTTCGATGCAGCGCACTTCGTCCTTGCGGTTGGCGAATACCATCACGCGCTCCCAACCGTTGTCGTTGACCAGGTTGTAGAGCAGCTTGTACTTGTCGGCACCGGCCACGGCGTAGATGTGTTGCTCGACGTTTTCGCTGGCGACGTTTTCCGCCTCGATCTCGACGATGGACGGGTCGGTGGTCCACTGCTTGGCGAGGTTCATCACGTCTTCAGTAAAGGTGGCGGAGAACAGCAGGGTCTGGCGCTCGGACTTCGGCGGGGTCTGGCGAATGATCTGGCGCACTTGCGGGATAAAGCCCATGTCGAGCATGCGGTCGGCTTCGTCCAGCACCATCACTTCGACCATGTCCAGGTGCACGTCGCCGCGCTGGTTGAAGTCCAGCAGGCGACCTGGTGTGGCCACCAGGATGTCGCAGTGACGGGCTTCGAGGTGCTTGAGCTGTTTGTCGAAATCCATGCCACCGACGAACGTCATGACGTTGAGGCCGGTGTACTTGGTCAGGTCGGCGGCGTCCTTGGCGATCTGCACCACCAGCTCACGGGTCGGGGCGATGATCAGCGCGCGCGGCTCGCCCATGTAGCGTTCTTTCGGCGGCGGCGTCTGCAGCAACTGGGTGATGATCGAGATCAGGAACGCAGCGGTCTTGCCAGTACCGGTCTGGGCGCGACCGATGGCGTCTTTGCCCGCCAGGGTGAAGCCCAGCACCTGCGCCTGGATCGGCGTGCAGTACGGGAAGCCCAGGTCCTGGATGGCGTGCATCAGTTCCGGAGCCAGTTTGAAGTCGTGGAAGCGGGTCTTGCCTTCCTGGGGCTCGACGACGAAGTCTTCGAGTTTCCATGGGATCACGGGCGGCTTTGGCGCCCGCTCACGGCGAGGCTTGGGAGCCGGTGCGGCGTCTTTTGCCGGTTCAGGCGGTGTCACCGTAGGCGTTTTGGGCTGGGCGACAGGCGCAGTCCGGTCGGGCTGTTTACCGTCATTGCGGCTGCCGGCAGTCGGGGCAGGAGCAGCGGGAACAGGCGCGAGCGGCTCGGCCTCGCTTTTGCCGAACATCTTCTTGAGTGCTTCGAGCACGGTGATCTCATTAATTGGTTAAGGAATGTACGCCGGCCAGTGTAATGCAAGAATCGGGCGCGGCGTAGTGTGTCTGTCATACGGCTACATTAATGCAGGGTCTCAGCCCAGGCGTGCGGTCAACCAAGTGCCGATATCGCGGATCTCCTCGGGTAACACTTCGTGGCCCATTGGGTATTCCTGCCATGTCACGGTGACACCACGGGTCTTCAAGTGCTCATAGGCGCTACGGCCCATGGCGTTCTGCACCACGTCGTCATATTGGCCATGCAGGCACAGGGCCGGAATGCGTTGCTGGCTGGCGGACAATTCCAGCTCGTCACCAAAGGTGGGCGCATACGTGGAGAGGGCGATCACGCCACCCAACGGACCTTCCCAATTCAGATACGCGGTGTGGAAGACAACGGCTCCACCTTGGGAGAAACCTGCAAGGAAAATTCGCGAAGCGTCTATTCCGGTTCTCTTCTGCGCTTCGATCAAATCCGTGACCATCTTCGCCGAAACTTCCAGCTCCTCCAGGCTGATCGAACGGGCCGGACTCATGGCCTTGATGTCGTACCAGCTGGGCATCTCGTAGCCGCCGTTAATGGTCACCGGACGTGTCGGCGCCTGGGGCAAAACAAAGCGGGTGGTCAGCAAGCTTTCCTGCAGGGCTTCGGCCACCGGCAGGAAGTCGTAGCGATCGGCACCCAGGCCATGCAACCAGATTACGCAGGCGTCTGCGGGCTTGGCGGGCTGAAGAATCAAGGGGTCGGTCATGTCTGCTCCATAAATGTGCGGGCGCTCCGATTAAGTGCGACGGAACGGTGCGCGACGGGTTGATCTGTTAAGAGAATGTCGCAAGGTTGAATCTTTTTCTATTGACCATGGGCTGAAACGACTCAGCCATCACTCTGGTACGGGCCTTGCTATGTGTTGAACGATGTCAGAACTATCGCTTGGGACGGTAACACTATCAGTGACTGCCGCTTATGGGATAGCAGCTGGAATTACTGCGGAAGCCTCATGCTGCTTGACCCTAAAAAAAGCCAACACGGGTCGATATCGCCTCATAAGGGTGCGCTGAGGTTCGAGCTCCGACACAACAAGAGCAACTGGAGGTTTGAATGAAGGTATTGAAATCCACCCTGGCCATCGTGACTGCGGCGGCTGTACTGGGTGTCAGCGGTTTCGCCCAAGCCGGCGCCACCCTGGATGCCGTGCAGAAGAAAGGCTTTGTGCAATGTGGCGTGAGTGACGGCCTGCCGGGTTTCTCGGTACCGGATGCCAGCGGCAAGATCCTGGGGATCGACGCTGACGTGTGCCGCGCTGTAGCTGCTGCCGTTTTCGGCGACGCGACCAAGGTCAAATTCAGCCAGTTGAACGCCAAGGAGCGTTTCACCGCGCTTCAATCGGGCGAAGTCGACATCCTGTCCCGTAACACCACCATGACCAGCTCCCGCGACGCTGGCATGGGCCTGAAATTCCCAGGCTTCATTACCTACTACGACGGTATTGGCTTCCTGGTAAACAACAAGCTGGGCGTGAAAAGTGCCAAGGAACTGGACGGTGCAACCATCTGCATCCAGGCCGGTACCACTACCGAGCTGAACGTTTCCGACTACTTCCGCGCCAACAACCTCAAGTACACCCCGATCACCTTCGACACCTCCGACGAAAGCGCCAAGTCGCTGGAATCCGGTCGTTGCGACGTGCTGACCTCCGACAAGTCCCAACTGTTCGCCCAGCGCAGCAAGCTGGCCTCGCCGAAGGACTACGTGGTTCTGCCGGAAACCATCTCCAAGGAGCCACTGGGCCCGGTCGTGCGTAACGGCGACGACGAGTGGCTGGCCATCGTGCGCTGGGTGGGCTACGCCATGCTCAACGCTGAAGAAGCCGGTATCACGTCGAAGAACGTAGAAGCTGAAGCCAAGTCCACCAAGAACCCGGACGTAGCCCGTCTGCTGGGTGCTGACGGCGAATACGGCAAAGACCTGAAAGTGAAGAAAGACTGGGTCGTACAGATCGTCAAGCAAGTCGGTAACTACGGTGAAATGTTCGAGCGCAACCTGGGCAAGAGCACCCCGCTGGAAATCGACCGTGGCCTGAACGCACTGTGGAACAACGGCGGCATTCAATACGCACCACCTGTGCGCTGATCGCTGATGGTTCTGTCACCCGGTGGGCCAACCGCCGGGTGATGTTCTGTTCCATTCTTTCCGGGGCACTTCATGCAAAATCAAATCGGCGCACCAAAGCAGAAGCTCAGCTTCAGCGATCCCAAAGTGCGTGCGTGGCTCTTCCAGATCATCACGATTGTGGCGGTGGTCTCGCTGGGCTGGTACCTCTTCGACAATACCCAGACCAACCTTCAACACCGGGGCATTACCTCGGGTTTCGACTTTCTTGAACGCAGTGCCGGCTTCGGCATCGCGCAGCATTTGATCGATTACACCGAGTCGGACAGCTATGCCCGCGTCTTTGTGATCGGCCTGCTCAACACCTTGCTGGTCACCGTGATTGGCGTGATCCTGGCGACCCTGCTGGGTTTCATCATCGGCGTGGCCCGTTTGTCGCCTAATTGGATGATCAACAAGCTGGCGACCGTGTACGTGGAAGTGTTCCGCAACATTCCACCGTTGCTGCAAATCCTGTTCTGGTATTTCGCGGTGTTCCTGACCATGCCGGGGCCGCGCAACAGCCATAACTTCGGCGATACCTTCTTTGTCAGCAGCCGTGGCCTGAACATGCCGGCAGCGATTGCCGCTGATGGGTTCTGGCCGTTTGTGGTCAGCATTGTGGTTGCCATCGTGGCAATCGTGCTGATGGCGCGTTGGGCCAACAAACGCTTCGAAGCAACCGGTGTCCCGTTCCATAAATTCTGGACCGGCCTTGCGCTGTTCATTGTGATCCCGGCGTTGTGTGCCTTGATCTTCGGTGCACCGCTGCACTGGGAAATGCCGAAGCTGCAAGGCTTCAACTTTGTCGGCGGCTGGGTATTGATCCCTGAGCTGCTGGCACTGACCCTGGCGCTTACCGTCTACACGGCAGCGTTTATTGCCGAGATCGTGCGTTCGGGCATCAAGTCCGTCAGCCACGGCCAGACCGAAGCCGCACGCTCCCTGGGCCTGCGCCCTGGGCCGACGCTGCGTAAGGTCATCATCCCGCAAGCCCTGCGGGTGATCATTCCGCCGCTGACCAGCCAATACCTGAACCTGGCGAAAAACTCGTCCCTGGCGGCCGGTATCGGTTACCCGGAAATGGTTTCGTTGTTTGCCGGCACGGTGCTCAACCAGACCGGCCAGGCCATCGAAGTCATTGCCATCACCATGAGCGTGTACCTGGCGATCAGCATCAGCATTTCGCTGCTGATGAACTGGTACAACAAGCGCATTGCGCTGATCGAGCGGTGAGGAAACACGCATGAGTACGCATACTTTCAAACCTGATATGCCGCCGCCGAGCAAAGTCTTCGGCCCAGTGGCATGGATGCGCGCCAACCTGTTTTCCAGTTGGCTCAACACCCTGCTGACGTTGTTCGCGTTTTACCTGGTGTACCTGGTGGTGCCGCCGATCCTGCATTGGGCGATCCTGGACGCCAACTGGGTTGGCACCACGCGCGCCGATTGCACCAAGGAAGGCGCCTGCTGGGTGTTTATCCAGCAGCGTTTCGGGCAGTTCATGTACGGCTACTACCCCGGCGACCTGCGCTGGCGCGTGGACCTGACCGTGTGGCTGGCCATTGTGGGCGTGGCGCCGTTGTTCATCTCGCGCTTCCAGCGCAAGGCGGTCTACGGCCTGGGCTTTCTGGTGCTGTACCCGATCATTGCCTACTTCTTGCTGCACGGTGGGATCTTCGGCCTGACCAACGTGGCAACCAGCCAATGGGGCGGCTTGATGCTGACCCTGGTGATCGCCACCGTCGGTATCGCCGGCGCCTTGCCGTTGGGCATTGTGTTGGCACTGGGGCGGCGCTCGAACATGCCGGCGATTCGGGTCATTTGCGTGACCTTCATCGAGTTCTGGCGTGGCGTGCCGTTGATCACCGTGCTGTTCATGTCATCGGTGATGTTGCCGTTGTTCCTGCCCGAAGGCATGGGCATCGACAAATTGCTGCGCGCCTTGATCGGCGTGATCCTGTTCCAGTCGGCCTATGTGGCTGAGGTGGTGCGTGGTGGCTTGCAGGCGATTCCCAAGGGCCAGTACGAAGCGGCTGCCGCGATGGGTTTGGGTTACTGGCGCAGCATGGGCCTGGTGATTCTGCCGCAAGCCTTGAAGCTGGTGATCCCGGGCATCGTCAACACGTTTATCGCGCTGTTCAAGGACACCAGCCTGGTGATCATCATCGGCCTGTTCGACCTGCTCAACAGCGTCAAGCAAGCCGCCGCCGACCCGAAATGGTTGGGCATGGCCACCGAAGGCTATGTGTTCGCGGCCCTGGTGTTCTGGATTTTCTGTTTTGGTATGTCGCGCTATTCCATTCATTTGGAACACAAGCTCGACACAGGCCACAAGCGTTAGGAGTTGTTGTTATGAGCGAAGCGATCAAACAGCCTGTGAGCCCTGAAGGCATTATCCAGATGCAGGGCGTCAACAAGTGGTACGGCCAGTTCCACGTGTTGAAAGACATCAACCTCAACGTCAAGCAGGGCGAGCGTATCGTGCTGTGCGGCCCGTCGGGTTCGGGCAAGTCCACCACCATCCGTTGCCTCAACCGCCTGGAAGAACACCAGCAAGGCCGCATCGTGGTGGATGGCGTGGAACTGACCAACGACCTCAAGCAGATCGAAGCGATCCGCCGCGAAGTCGGCATGGTGTTCCAGCACTTCAACCTGTTCCCGCACCTGACCATCCTGCAGAACTGCACGCTGGCACCGATGTGGGTGCGCAAGATGCCCAAGCGCAAGGCCGAAGAAATCGCCATGCACTACCTGGAGCGCGTGCGCATTCCGGAGCAGGCCCACAAGTTTCCGGGGCAACTGTCTGGCGGCCAGCAGCAGCGTGTGGCGATTGCCCGTGCGTTGTGCATGAAGCCAAAAATCATGCTGTTCGACGAGCCGACCTCGGCACTCGACCCGGAAATGGTGAAGGAAGTACTCGACACCATGATCGGCCTGGCCGAAGACGGCATGACCATGCTGTGCGTAACCCACGAAATGGGCTTTGCGCGCACCGTGGCCAACCGCGTGATCTTCATGGACAAGGGGGAAATCGTCGAGCAGGCAGCGCCGAATGACTTCTTCGACAACCCGCAGAATGACCGGACCAAGTTGTTCTTGAGCCAGATTTTGCATTGATCGATGTGTGAATAAATAAACCCGGCCCTGTGCCGGGTTTATTTTTGCCTGCTGGTTTTTATGCTGACGCTTGAGTTGCCAGTTGTTGCTGATCTTTTGCCGTGAGCAAGCGGTTCAGGTCGTCGCCGACATTGAGCGCCTGGATTTCAGCCAGTAGGTGTGGATGTTTATCGAGTAGACGCATGAGTGTGAACAGCGGCTGTGGCGGGAAAAGTTCGCCACGTTCGTAGCGGGAAAATGCATTGTGGCCGCGGCCGGTCAATAGCTCCACCGCGCGCTTTTGGGTCAGGTGCAGCTTGCGGCGGATTCGCTTCATTTCGGCTGCGATGATTTGACGTGCATCGACCAGCAGTTGATCGGAAGCTTCGCCATAACGATCTGCGCTGTCATCGTCGTGATCGAATTCAACTTCCTGGCACGCCTGGCATTCCCACCCGGCGATGTCTGGAACCTGTCGAACCATCCCCGATGTTTCGATGGTAAACGTACGCCCTTGGAAATGATGCATTCCATCTGGGGCTCCACAGCTAACACACTGCTGAGTTTTCATAAGCTCTTCTCCTTGAAGGAGATTACGGGAGGCCCTCCGCCTGGGCGGTAAGTCACTTTGATGTAAATCTCCGTACCGTAAATCTTGATCAGGTAAACGTCCTGCCATACCCGATGGTCTAAATAAGTCGTCATGGATTTGTACAGCATTGGTTTTTCAAGGGCGCAGACCATCTGTTGCATTTGGCTGGTGCCCATCTTGAGTCGTCGAGCGCCTTCCCAGGCAGTTGCTGTAAATGCCTTTCTACCTGATCTGATGACTTCAGCCTTAACCAGCGCCAAATCGTAGTGAGGTGTGTACTTTTCCATAAGACACCTGAGTCCAATAATTACCCTCAGAGGGTAATTTTACCAATCGAAAATACTGCTCCTTTTCCTGCCTAAGAAACGTAGTGCGTTGCCTTTGTAAGCAACTCCGAATAGGCTGTAGGAAAATTCATCCTATGATTGGACGAAAGCGCAAAACCCATGACAGACATTGCCCCCCTGATCAAACGCTCCCTGGTGGACCAAGCCCTGGAGCAATTGCGCCTGCGCATCAGCCAGGGCGTGTGGGCTATCGGCGAACGCCTGCCCACCGAGCCTGAGCTGTCCGCCGAGTTGGGCATCAGCCGCAACACCGTGCGTGAGGCCATGCGCGTACTGGCGTTCTCCGGGTTGATTGAAATCCGCCAGGGCGATGGCAGTTATCTGCGTTCGATGACTGATCCACTGGGCACGATGCGGGCGTTGTCCCATTGCACTTTGGAACAGGCACTGGAGACGCGGCAGATCCTGGAAGTGGAGGCGATCAGCCTCGCGGCGTTGCGCCGTACCGAGGAAGATCTCAACGGATTACGTGAAGCCCTCGACGCTAGCGCCGAGCTGTACCACGGCGACCTGGAGGCTTACATCGATGCTGATCTGGTGTTCCACAAACGCCTGGTGGACGCGGCACACAACCCGGCGTTGAGCGAGTTGTACCAGTACTTTTCCGCCATCGTCGGCGCCCAGTTGCGGCAGACCTTGAACATTACCCCGCGCCGCCAGGCGGTGTTCGACCTGCATATCGCCCTGCTCGAAGCCGTGGAACACCAAGACCCGGAACACGCCAAATCCCTCTGCCGGCAGTTGATCAATGAACCCTGAAACCAAGCTTGAAGAACTGTTGATCGACGCCGAAGCCGACGATGAGGTGGTGCAGCACAGCCCTCCCGCAATCAATCGGCCTTGGCTGTTATTGCTGGGCCTGATCCTGGTGGCGTTGAACCTGCGCCCCGCGTTGTCGAGCATGTCGCCCTTGCTGAGCGAGGTGTCCAACAGCCTCGGTTTGTCGGCGGCCAAGGCCGGTCTGCTGACAACCTTGCCGGTGCTGTGCCTGGGGCTGTTTGCGCCGACTGCACCGATCCTGGCCCGCCGCTTTGGCGCCGAACGCGTGGTGCTGGGGATTCTGCTGACACTGGCAGCGGGCATCATCCTGCGCAGTTCATTCGGTGAAGTCGGACTGTTCGCCGGCAGCCTGATCGCAGGTGCCAGCATTGGCATCATCGGTGTGCTGCTGCCGGGTATCGTCAAGCGCGACTTTGCCAAGCAGGCGGGCACCATGACCGGTGTCTACACCATGGCGTTGTGCCTGGGTGCGGCGCTGGCGGCGGGTTCCACGGTGCCGCTGAGCCAGCACTTCGGTGACAGTTGGGCCATTGGCCTGGGCTTCTGGATTCTGCCGGCACTGGTGGCAGCGCTGTTCTGGCTCCCGCAGGTTGGGCAAAAGCACGGCGCCCATCACGTTGCCTATCGAGTAAAAGGCTTACTACGTGACCCGCTGGCCTGGCAGGTGACCTTGTACATGGGCCTGCAATCGTCCCTGGCCTACATTGTGTTTGGCTGGATGCCGTCGATCCTGATCGGTCGCGGCCTAAGTGCTACCGAGGCGGGGTTGGTGCTGTCCGGTTCGATTATCGTGCAGTTGGCCAGCTCCCTTGCTGCCCCTTGGCTGGCTACGCGCGGCAAGGACCAGCGCCTGGCGATCGTGGTGGTGATGGTGCTGACCCTCGGCGGTCTGTTCGGTTGCCTGTATGCGCCGCTCGACGGTTTGTGGGGCTGGGCGATCCTGTTGGGGTTGGGGCAGGGCGGTACGTTCAGCCTGGCGCTGACCTTGATTGTGCTGCGCTCGCGGGACTCGCACGTGGCAGCCAACCTGTCGAGCATGGCCCAGGGCATCGGTTACACCCTGGCGTCCATGGGCCCATTCGCCGTCGGCCTGGTGCATGACTGGACCGGCGGCTGGGCCGCTGTGGGCTGGATTTTCGCGGTGCTTGGCCTCGGCGCCATCGTGGCTGGCCTGGGGGCAGGCCGGGCGCTCTACGTGGACGTACGCAGCGAGAAGGTCTGAGGCCTAGAGGTAGACCACCTCCAGCGTGGCGGACCCGTCCATGGGCGTATCGGTGCTCAAGTCCAGGTTCTGCTTGGCGTTGATCACTGCTTCCAGCTTCAAGGTACTGCTCAGGGTCTGGATCGCCGAGGGCCCGGCGGTGCTGCCGACCACATCGGTAAAACCGAGCAAACTACGTGAGCCGATATCGATGGGGTTGGTGTTGGACGTGCGCCACGCCACGCCGCCGGTTGTGGATTCGGTGCCGTAGACCTGCGGCAGGTCATCAACCACGGTCTGCTTGGGGTCGAAACTCACCGAGTACACGCCGATTTTGTTGCCGCTCTTGTCCAGACCCAGTCCGTAGTAAATCTCACTGTTGACGTGGGCCGTGCCGTCACGGTTATCGCGCATGCGCAGGGCGTAACGACCGGCGGCGTTGCAACTGACAGTCAGTGTCAGGTACTTGAGCGGCAGGCGAGTGCCTGTGGCCTGGTTGAGGTCTTTCTGGGAAATTTTGCCGAAGTCCACCCTTCCGTCACTGGACAACACAGGTGTGCAGGCCATGGGTGTGATCAGGCCCGTAACGGTGAGTTCTACGGTGGAGGCGGCTTGGGCAGCGCCTGAAAGAAGAATCAAAACAATCAGTGTATGTTTCATGCGGGCTCCTAGAGGTAGTTGATTTCGAGGGTGGCCGAGCCGTCGATAGGCACTTCCTTGGTCAGGGTCAGCGTGTTGGCGGGGGCGATTCTTGGTGTGATCTGTAGGTCTGCGCTCAGACGCTGGATCGGGTCCGGCGCCAGATCAGGAGTGCTGCGCGTGACAGTGAACGAGGTCAGGAACGTCGGCGACAGGATGCTCGTCGGGCTCCACGAGGCTCCTGGCGCAGAACCGATCGGGTACATCTGGACCCCATCCGCCGTGATCGACAGCAGGTTCAAGATCATGCTGCCAACCTTTTCATTGCCATTGACCAGGCCAAGGCCGAATTTGAGCGGACTTTCGCTATCGAAATGCGAGCCCGAACGGTTATCCGACGGCTTCAGAGCCACCAGCGTTGAACCTTCGCAGGTGATCGTCAGTTGCAGGTTCTGAACGGGAAGTGGGGTGGGTTGATCGACATTCAGGTCCTTGGCGGCAATCTTGCCGAGGTCATGCACGCCGCCATTGGACAGGCTTGGTTCGCAAGCGCTGGGCGTGATCTTTCCGGTGACATGCAGGTCGACACTGGATGCGGCGTGGGCGAATGGAATGGCGGTCAGCAGTGAAAGTGCGGTCAGGGACGTCAGAATTGTTTTCATCGAAGTGTTCTCAAAGGTAATTGATTTCCAGGGTGGCCGAGCCGTCGAGCCGCACCTCACTGCCTAAATCGAGTGAGCCCAAGGGGGCCACTACCGTCTCCAGATTCAATGTGGCGCTGAGGTTTTGGATGGCGCTAGGGCCGCTGATGCTGCCGGCATTCGCGCTGAAACCCAGGTATCGGTTGGCTGCCACGGCTATTGGGCCGGAACTGGCACCGCTCCAAGGCATTCCACCTGTGGCGGAGTCGGTGCGGTAGACCTGTGTGAAGTTGTCCGCTCTGATCCGTGCCGGGTCAAAGATCAGCCGATAGCGGCCGATCTTCTGTTGCCTGGCGTCCAGTCCCAGTCCGTACGTGCTGTCGTCGGCGTTGCCGGTGGCTGAGCCTTGGCGGTTGTCCTGCATACTCACGGCAAAAGCGGTGGGCGCGTCGCAGGTCACGCTGAGTTCGGTTTGGCGGGGAGGCAGTGTGGTTTCCTGTAGCAGGTTGAGGTCGATCACCGACAGCTTGCCCAGGTTCACGTTGCCGCCGTTGGACAGGCTGGGCGTGCATGCCGCCGGGGCGAAGCGGGCGAGCAGGTTCACTTCCCGCGAGCGTCCGGTGCCGGGGGCGTCGAACAGGCCGCTGGTTTCCCAAGTGACCGCGTCACGGACCCGTGATGCGTCTTCACTGGCCCAGGCGCTGGCGTCGATCTGCACCGACAGGTTGCGCCCTGTAACCGGTACGCCGCCACGCAGGGGCACGATGCCGTGCTCGGGCCGCCATGCCAGTGCCGTCGCTGTCGCAATCGGTTGCTGGCCGCTGCCGGCAATCAGACCGAGTTCCACGGCCTGGCCGTCCAGCATGGCGTCACGTACCTGCAACCCGTAGCTGCCGCGTTCGGTAAAGCGAAACCGTTCTGCCCCTGCTCCCAGCCCTCTGTAGAACAGGCTCATGTCGACAGGGTGCGGACAGTTCAAGGTAAGACTTACACGCCGCTCCCCCAGCAGGCGTTCGGCACTCGGCACCAGCGCCACTGCGCGGTTCATCAGGCCGAAATCCAGGCGGCTTTCACTGAGGTTCAACTGGCATTCGTCTGCGTTGGCAGCGACGCTGAACAACAGGATTGCCAGTGACAACACGGCAGGTTTCATGGTGATTGTCCTCATGGCTGCACACACTTGGCGGGTGCGGTTTCGAAGTACTGGTCGGGGTCGCCATTTTTTGGCAGCGCGTAGCGCAACAGGCAGCGCGGTTGGTTTGGCGCCTTGATCCACAAAGGGCGCTCATCCAGCACGTTGGGCAGGAACACCTGACTGCCTTCCTGGACCAGGGTCACGAACTCACCGCTGTCCGTGCTCACTGCCGCGCCACGCGGCAACGGTTGGCCGTCGGTGGTGGTCACGCTGAGCAATGCGCGGCGGGTCATGCTGACGCCGAACTCCACCTTGTCTACGGCACCGCGTCCTGGCGTCAGGACGGCCATGCCATTGCTGATGTCGGCGTTGCGTGGCAGCGAGCGGGTTTGCACCTCTACCGGACTGCGGCCATAGGCGGCGAGTTGTGGCGCCACGGCCCGGCCTTGCCAGTCGGTCCATACCGGGCCGCTTGGGGTGGAAAGTTTGATCCCGGCCATGTCGCCCACTGACATCACCGCAAAGGTGTCGCGCACCGGGTACGGCGAGAACGTCACGCCGTCGCCATGCACCACCACGCCGCCACGGGCACCGCCCTGGTAGCTGGAGCGGTCCTTGTCGGAGCGGGTGTAGTTGAAGTCCAGTTGGCTGTAGTACGGCAGCGCCGACACGCCTACCGATGACTCCACTTCGCGGTCCCGGCTGTCTCGCTCCACGCCCACGCGGTAACTCAATTGGTCGTTGATCTGTTCGCCCATTCCCAAGCCAAGGCGGTGTTCGCCACCGGTATTGCGGGCCCACGCGCGACCGCGTCGGTTCTCGCCCAGGGGCAGGCTGATGTTCAGGTAGATGCTGTCGTCGCTTTGCTGGCGACCGCCCACCTGCCACTCGGCACTGGCGGAAATCGACACCCCGCCAAATGATGTGCCCCATGACGCCAGCGCCCGGCTGCTGCTGAAACCGGCATAAGAAGCCGAGCGCGAAACCCCGGCGCTGAAGGCCCCCCACGAAGGGCTTGCCCAGGACGCGGTAACACTTTGTTGGTCGCGATAACGCGAGCGTTCCTGTTCACGGGTATAGGTGCCATAGGTCGATTCCTCCAGGTCGCGATACCCCAGGGAGCGCCACGACGCCGCTGTGGTGACCGCCCAGTTGGTGGTCACCCGCTGAGCCCACGACAAGTCGGTTTGCACGCCCTGTTCATTGCCGACCCGAGTGGCCTGGGCGCCCTGGAAACCGAACTGCACCTGACTGTCCTGCCAGGGTAGCCAGCCCAGGTTCACGCCGGCTGCACGGTATTCATCAGCCGCCAGCACACCGCCGCCCAGGCTCACTTGCGGGTGCAGTGCGCCACTCCAGCCACCGCTGACCACCCAGGGCTCGGCGCCATCACTGTCGCCGATCTTGCGCACGCGCCCGGCCGCCACCGAATAACCCGGCGCGGGCAAGCCAAGACCGAGCATGGCCGCCGGTACGGTAAAGCGCCGCTCTTCACCGGTGCTTTCCTTGACCGTCACTTGCACGTCGGAACGACTGTTGAGGCGGCGTACATCGCTCAGCGAAAACGGCCCGGCGGGCACCACTGTGGAGTGAATCAACGCGCCGTTCTGGCGCACCTCCACCTGGGCCGGGCTGTTGGCGATACCATCGATGGTTGCGCCCTGGTTCTGGTCCTGCAAGGCGGTTTCGGTGAGGACCTGGGCACCGGTGATCTGCGTGCCGGCCAGCACCGGGTTGTAAAGGCTGATCTGGCCCGTCTGGAACACCGCCTGTTGCTCGGCGAAGGTGCGCTGGGCGTAGGCGTCGAGGTGGGTCGTGCGCGAGACTTTGTCCTGCCAGGTCTGCACCTGGCGGCTGCGCACGATCCAGTCTCCGGCGTTGAAGCCCACCTCGGTATTGGCTGAGCCGAAGCGGTTGCTGCCGTCTGCGTATTCGTTATGCAGGCCTGTCAGGTCGTAGTTGAGTAAACCCGCGAAGCCGCCGCTCTGGTAGCCCGACACGTCCTGTACCGTCGGGCGCAGGGCGTCGGTAGGTACCACGAGGGCCAGGTTCAGGGCCGCTGGGTCTTGCTCGATGACGGTCTGCGGATAGCGTGCGAGAAAGGCCTGGCACGGAGCATCCGTGCCAGGCACCACCAGATTGCCAGTGTCGAGCAAGGCTTGGTCGAAACACAGGTCGCCGTGTTGATCGATCGCGATGTTCACTCGACCTCGTCGCTGGCCGTTGACGTTGAGGTTCACGGCATGGCGGCCAGCAGTAAAGCGCGGTGCGTCCAGCAGCAGGTTTGCCAGCTCCGGGTCGATGCCGCGCTGGGCGAGGGTTTGCGGGTCGAAAGAGCCGGCTCTCGTCGCCTCATCTGCCAACGCTTCACTGCCAGGCCAAAGGGTGCCGAGGGTCATTGCCAACCCTGCGAGAAGGGTGCGGCAAGGTGAAACGACAGGCATGGCGTTGCCGTCGCGGTCAGTCATAACTGTGCTCACAAGGTCGTACTCAGTGTTGGAGGCGGGGCGTGCTGCCAGGCGTCCTGGCGGCCTTCAATGAGGCCACTTCGTTATTAGGGCGTGTTTACAGGTTCAGTGGCGCAACGTAGGGCTCTACCGCAAAGCCATACACGGTGGCCGGTTGCAGTTGAACCTGAGTGGCCGCTGTAGTGTTGGTGGCCACGGTGAGGGTTTCGCCGGGTAGCACATAGGTGCGTGGCAACAACGCCGAACCGTCCCCTGGTAATAGGCGCAGTTCCTGGGCAAGGCGTACGACGTAGGGTGTTGGGTTATGCACGCTCAGTTGCTGGCTCTTCAGGTTCCAGGCCAAGCCTTCCCACGGCGTTCGGTTGGGGGCCAGACCTTTGGGGTGAATAATCACGGGCAGGTTCTGGCGTACGGTCACGCCCACCCGCGCATGCCCGGCCTGGGTCTCCGAACGGCCTTGGGGCATGCCTTCGAAAATCACCCGTTTCAGGCGTTGTGTGGTCAAGGGTTCGGGGGACTGCAGGATGAACCGCACCAGTTGGCTCTTGGACGGCTCGACCCTCGACAGTGGCGGCGTGACAAACAGCAGCGACTTAGGGTCTTCCGGAATATCTTCCAGCGTGACGTGCAGCAGGGCGAGCTTGGTGTCAGTGTTGGTCACCGACACCGATGCCTCGCCGTCGGCTTCATGCACGATCACCACAGAGGTGTCGGGCACCATGCCGTCGGCGAGCGTGTGGGAGGAGAGTAATAAAACGAGCGCGCCCATGAGCAGGCGAAAAGGAAAACCAGGGAAGGTTTGCATAGCTACATATACCTCAGGTCGAGCACGATGGAGCCGTCGAGCGGCACTTCTTGGTTGAGAGTCAGGAACGCGGCGGCATTGATCGAGGTGTTGATGATCAAGGTGGCGTTCAACAAACGATGAGCTTCAGGTATCAAGGTGCCGGGCTTGGCAAAACCCATGAAGTTGTCGGGGTACGCATTGGACTCGGGGAACCAGGTCTGGCCCTGATTGCTGGAGGCCAGGACCAGCGCTGGCTGGCCGTCGGCGGTCGCGTTGCGGATGGCTAGGGAGACAGTGCCGAGGCGTTCGCTTGGTGCATGCACGTTGTTGCCCAAGCCGTAATAAAAGCCGGGCCCGAGGGACGAGTTCGCCCGGTTGTCGACACCTACCAGTACAAACAACACCGGTTCATTGCAGCTCACGCTCAGGTCCAGTGGCCGCATCGGCAGTGCACTGAACTCGTATTGATTGAGGCTGCGTGCCGGGACCATTCCATGGTCGACGATGCCGTTGTCCGACAGTCTCACCTCGCAGGCGCTGGGCGTAATCAGGCCCGTGACGTTGAGCACTGCGCTGGAAGAAGCCAGGACCAACGACGTGGTGTTGAGCAGATAAAGCAAGGCAAGCATAGGGAACGTCATGTTCTTCATGGCAGGTGTTCACCGAGTGCCGAGGTAGCGGCACACCCTTGGCAGATGGCAAGAGCGAGCGGCGAGCCCTGGGGCCCGCCGACCTGAGAGTTAGAGGTAACGCACGGTCAGGGTGGCCGAGCCGTCCATCGTTAATTCGCTACCCATCGTCAGTTCGCTGGTAGGGGAAATGTAGGTGTCCAGTTCCAGGTCACCTGTGAGCACGGTCACCGGAATGGGGGCCACGGCGGTGCTGTCGGCGACTGATATCAGGTAGTTCGGACGCATTGCCGTCGAAAGTTGCCAGCTCGATCCATTGTTGGCGGAGTTAATGGCGCGGCCAGCGACACCGTCGGCGGTGATGTTTTTCAAACTGAGCATATAGTCGCCGAGCTTTTCAGTGCCGTTGACGAAGCCCAGGCCGTATTGCCTGCCGTTTCCGCCGTAGTCCGAGCCAGCGCGGTTGTCCGTACCTTGAAACGCGACTAGCGTGGCGGCCTCGCAGGTGATCACAATGGGTTTGGAACGGGTTTCAAGTTGAGTCGGCTGGAGGGGATCGGCGTTGAGGTCCTTGGCGGAAATCTTGCCGAAATCGACGGTTGTCCCACCGGACATGCTGGGGGTACAGGCGCTCGGGGTAATCAGGCCGGTGACGGTCAGGTCGACGCTGGAGGCGGCCATTGCAGCATGGGTGGCAGTCAGCATCAGCGACGCGAGTACGAGACGGGATAGGGGGAACATAGCGGTTGGAATCCTTAGAAGAGAGAGTGTTCAGGGGTTACAAGTAGCGAACCGTGACGGTCACGGAACCGTCGATGGCCACTTCGTTGTTCAGGGTCAATTGGCTGGTGGGAGCAATCACCGGCTGGATGTCGAGTTCAGAGGTCAACAGTTGCACCGGCATCGGGGTCACGGTGGTGGCATCGGCTACCGATAACAGGATATTGCGCATCAGGTAGCGCTCGACGAACCAGGTCGAACCACCGTCATCGGAGCCAATGGTGCGGGCTGCGATGCCATCAGCGACGGGCGACCTCACACGCAAGGTCATGGCGCCGAGCTTTTCAGTTCCATTGATCAGCCCCAGGCCGAACTCCATCAGGTCATTGTTGTAGTCGGAACCTTCGCGGTTGTCCTTGCTTTCCAGCGCCATCAACGTGGCGGCGTCACACGTAACCGTTAATTGCACGGACTGTGCGTCAAGAAAGGTAGGTGTTGCCGCGTTCAGGTCCTTGGCAGAAATCTTTCCGTAGTCCACCGAACCGCCATTGGACAGAGTGGGTTCACAGGCGCTGGGAGTGATCAGGCCTTTGACGGTCAGGTCGACGCTGGAGGCGGCAAATGCGCTGGCACTGCCGGCCAGTAGCAGCGTCGCGATCAGGGGCTTGAGGTGGTTGTTCATAGTGTCTCTCCGGGAAGGTTAAGAGGTCGGGTTACCAGTACTTGAGCTGCAACGTGGCGTGACCATCGATAGGCAGTTCATCCAGCAGGCTCAGGTCGCCTGCCGGGGCAATCACCGTGAAGGCCCGCAGGCGGGCGCTCAGGTCTTGCAGCGCCATTGGGGTGTGCGGAACGCCGCCCGTGGTGAAGGCGGTCAACGCGGCGTGGCCCAAGTAGGAGGACGGGCCCCAGGTGGTGCCGCCGTCACGGGACATGATGGTTTGTACCGGTGCGTTGTCGGCCACCGCTTCAAACACCCCGAAGGACACCGCCCCGAGTTTTTGGTCATCATTGACCATCCCCAGGCCGTGCATGGAGCGCGGGTTGATGGCGGCAGTGCCCGCACGGTTATCCACCGTGGTCAGGGTGAACAGCGTCGCGCCTTCGCAATGCACTTCCAGGTGCATTTCACCGGTTTGCAAGCGAGTGGGCAGCACTGGGTCCAGGTCCCTGGCGCTCAACTTGCCGTGGTCAACCACACCGCCGTCTGACAGCGAGGGTGTGCAGGAACTGGGAGTAATGATGCCGGTGACGGCCAGGTCCGTGGTGCTGGCGGCGAAAGCGGCGGGAGCGCATGCCGCGAGCAGCAAAGCAAAAGCAGCAGGGGTGTGTTTATCCATGGGCACAAGTCCGTGTGGGGGATGGGAGGGTTAGAGGTACACCACGTCCACCGTGGCGCTGCCGTCCAGCGGTACTTCCTCGGTAAGGGTCAGGTTCTTGGCGGGTGCAATGTCGGTGGCTATCAGCAGGTCGACCGTGACGTTCTTCAGCGCAATCGGCGTGTCCATGACGAGGCCGAAGGCATTCCAGTACTCGTGGCCCATATAGCTGCCTGACGAGTTGACCAGCCAGGTTTTGCCATAGTCGAAGGAGAACAGGGGGTACACGGCGGTGTCCGCGACCGGGTTGTATACGCCGATCCGATAGGCGCCCAGCTTCTGGTCGCCGTTGATCAGCCCGAGACCGTAGTATTCGGACAAGGCGGAATAGATCGACGAGCCTCGACGGTTGTCCCGACCGTGCAGGGCAAACAACGTCTTGGCGTCGCAATTCACGCTTAACTTGAGCGTGACGTCGGGGAGCTCGGTGGGGAGGTCGACAGACAGGTCCTTTGCCGCAATCTTGCCAAAGTCGACTTTCCCACCGTCACTCAGACTCGGTGTGCACGCACTCGGGGTGATCACGCCGGTGACGGACAGGTCGATGCTGCTGGCGGCCTGGAGGGCCGATGTGCAGGTCATTAGGCAGGCAGCAGCGCATGCAAAAAAAGCGGGTTTCATGGGTGTTCCTCAGGATGATGTGCAAGCAGGCAGTGCCCAGGCAGTGCGCTGGCCGGTCAGGGGTTATTGGTATTGGAACTGACCGGTCGCGCCTTCTATGTGCCTGGAACGGTGGCGAATTTAGCGCCGGGACATGACCTGGGAAATGCAATAAATACGAGAATCAAAGCGGCAGGCAGAGCCGTGGGCAAATGGCTGTAACACGTGCGATGTGCCTGCTGGAAAAGGCGAGTTCTCGTAGTTGTTGTATCGCCACACTGCAACCGTTCGGATATTTTTTTGCGCTGTTCAACCATCCCATTCCCGCTATTCTTTTCGAGTGGAGACAACTTCGAGCGACGCCTTGCCTGCGGTTGGCAACCTGGTGAGCTGCTCGCTCTGCAGGAGGTCGTTTATGCCGGGCAATCCTTCTGCTCCCCCCTCTCTTGATTGGCAGCACGCCAGGGTGCTGGTGGTCGATGACCATCGCATGTACCGATTACTGCTGAGCACCTTGTTGGAAAGGCTTGGGGTAGCCCATCAAGCCTGCGAAAACGGTCTGCTCGCTGTACAGGCGATGACCGCGCAGCGGTTTGACCTGGTCATCAGCGATTGCCGCATGCCGGTAATGGATGGCTATGCGCTGACCCGGGAAATCCGTCGCCGTGAGCAGCAAGCCGGCCATTGCGGTATTCCGGTGATTGCCCTGAGCGGGAGCCTCACCTTGGACGATGTCCGGCTGTGCAAGGCGAGTGGCATGGATGCCTGGTTGGTCAAACCGCTGTCGTTGGAACAATTGCACGACGTGTTGCAGTACTGGTTGAGTAATCCGGTGTCCGGTCACAACCCCGTGCCGACGCGTTGGCGACACAGCCAACCCAGCCGTAATAGCTTGATCGCGGCTTTTGGCGCATGGGAGGTGGTGGAGTCCATGCTGTTCAATCTGTTGCAGGAAGCTTATGCCGATCTCACTGCGCTGATCCTGGCGCGGGCTCGCCTGGACACTGCCGAGACGGCACATCGCCTGCACCGTCTGGTAGGGAGTGTCGCGTTCCTGGGGACGACCGATCTGGAGCCGCGCGCCATTGAGTTGATCACTCAGGTCAACCAGTGCGGAGTCGCACTACGGGCCAGGGAGCTAGAGCAGTTCCAGCAGGACATTGAAGAGTATCTGCAACGTCTCGCCGATCTATGAGTTAGTTTTGAAGGAATTTATCTATCTGTGCTGTAGTACTTTTCTGTATGTATTTTCTTTTTGTTCTGTAGGTATAAGTTCATCGCTCATGAAACAAGGGTGTAGGGGAAATCCGCCTGGTTATTACCAGTTGTTGCTGGAATCTTTGCGAGGTATTTTGCGGGAACTCAAATTGCCATCATGGATAAAACAATGTTTCGCGTAATTATTGCCGATGACCACCCTATTGTCCGGGTGGGGCAAAAAGTGGTGATTGAAGCGACGGGCAGTTGCAAGGTCGTGGGCGAAGCCAATGGGCCCGATCAATTATTGGATCTGGTGGCGAATACGGCGTGTGATGTGATCGTCACAGACTTCGCCATGCCCGGTGATCAGCAGGCCGATGGTTACAGTTTGCTGGGTCTGCTGAACCGTCAGTACCCCAAGGTGCCGGTGATCCTGGTGACTATGTTCGCCAATGTGGCGACGTTGCGTGCGGCGTTTTCTCACGGCGCGCGGGCGATAGTTGCCAAAAGCGCCTCGGCTCGAGAGTTACCCCAGGCGCTGAAAACCGTGATGCAAGGCAAGACGTTTGTCAGTGAATGCCTGCGACTGCAATTGGATATGGCCTCCGTGACCCAAACTACCGAAACACCGCAACTTTCCGGCAAGGAACGGGAAGTGGTACGCATGCTTGCCAGTGGCATGACCGTGAGCCAGATAGCGGCGCGGGTCAACCGAAGTATTTCCACTATCAGTAAACAAAAAAGTACCGCGATGAGCCGTTTGTGCATTTCAACTGATGTTGATTTGTTTACCTATGCGCGTGAAAACGGAATGGTGCCTTAGTTTGAAACGCTGTTGATATTTGTTGTTGCTTAATTGCGTGACGTGGAACGAGTGTCTTGGCCGGCAGTGGTCGTAAAACAGCATCGTGAATATTTTCAAGGTGAATGGTCATAGCCTTGCGCGCCAGCGAGTATTATCGTGCAGGCCTACTGATACCAATGGACTGCGGAGCCTGCCCATGAGTGACGTCCACGACGCCCTGATCACCGAGTTCTACCAGGCGTTCCAGCGCCTGGACGCCGAAGCCATGGCCGCTTGCTACACCAAGGATGTGGTGTTCAGCGACCCGGCCTTCGGCGAACTGCGCGGGCGCGACGCCGGTGATATGTGGCGCATGCTCACCACACGCGCCAAGGACTTCTCCCTGACGTTCGACAGCGTGCGCAGCGATGAGCGCGGCGGCAGTGCGCATTGGGTTGCCACCTATTTGTTCAGTGCCACCGGTAACACGGTGGTCAACGATATCCAGGCACGTTTTGTGTTTCGCGATGGCAAGATCAGTGAGCATCACGACAGCTTCGACCTGTGGCGCTGGTCGCGTCAGGCATTGGGCACCAAGGGGCTGTTGCTGGGCTGGACACCGTTGGTGAAAAACGCCGTGCGCAGCCAGGCGTTGCGCGGTTTAAAGGCATTCCAGGCCAGCCGTTGAGTGAGCACGCCAGACCCAAAACCCTGGTTCGTCTACCTGGTTCGCGCCGCCAACGGCTCGCTCTACTGCGGCATCAGCAATGACCCGGTGCGCCGTTTTGCCACTCACCAGAGCGGCAAAGGCGCGCGGTTTTTCCTGTCCAGCCCGGCGGTGGCGTTGGTGTACACCGAGCAATGCGCGAGCAAGGGCGAGGCGCTGCGCCAGGAGCGGCTGATCAAGAAATTGAAGAAAAGCGCCAAGGAGTGCCTGGCGGCGAGTGGTTCATTGATTTGACTGATGGGTTCCCATCGGCCCCATTTTCGGGTTTGCAGGCTAAGCTAGCGGCTCACTTCTGAAGCGGAGCCTGGCATGTCTGAGTTAATCCTCCACCATTACCCGCAGTCCCCTTTTGCTGAAAAAGCCCGCCTGTTGCTGGGCTTCAAAGGCTTGTCCTGGCGCTCGGTGCATATCGCACCGGTGATGCCCAAGCCAGACCTGATGCCCCTGACTGGCGGCTATCGCAAGACCCCAGTGCTGCAAGTCGGCGCCGACATCTACTGCGACACAGCGTTGATCGCCCGCCGCCTGGAGCAGGAAAAATCCGCCCCCGCGCTGTTTCCCCAAGGCTTGGAACTGGTCACCCAGGGCTTCGCCGCCTGGGCGGATTCTGTGGTGTTTTCCCATGCCGTGGCGCTGGTATTCCAGCCCGAATCCCTGGCGGTCAAGTTCGCCAAAGTGCCAGCGGAAATGATCCAGGTGCTGGTGGCAGACCGCAGCAAATTGTTCAGCGGCGGCACGGCGGCACGCGTGCAACTGGACCAGGCCCTGCACCAATGGCCGGCCATCGTCAGCCGCATCGATCAACAATTGCGGCACCAGGCGGGGGACTTCCTGTTCGGTGAGCCTTCGATTGCCGACTTTTCCCTAGCCCATCCTTTATGGTTCCTCAAAGGCTCGTCGGTGACCGCACCGTTGGTGGATGCTTATCCTGCTGTGGCTGCCTGGTTGGATCGCGTGCTGGGTTTTGGTCATGGCACCTTCACCCAGATGAGCGCCGAGCAAGCGTTGGACGTCGCGCGCAACGCGAGCCCCGCGGTGTTGCCCGATGAAGTCTTTGAAGACTTGAATGGCTTCAAAGTGGGACAGCACGTGACCATTTCGGCCACGGACTATGGCACCGACCCCGTCGCTGGCGAACTGCTGTTTGCCGGGCGCGAAGAGCTGATCCTGCGCCGTACCGACGAACGCGCTGGCACCGTGCACGTGCACTTCCCACGCATGGGGTTCCGTATCCAGGCGCAATAAATAAAAAATTTTGCAAAGAAAGGTGAGGTAAACCTGCGGCCCATCCGTGTAGTGCTTGAAACTGCGATCTATTCGCATTAACAGCGTTTTCTACACGGGTTCTCACAGCATGAAGTCGACGGCGGGCGGTTTGGTTAAACAGTGGCTGGGAGCCTCGGTATTGGCGGTGTCGGGGTTGGCATTGCTGCCCCTAAGCGTGGCTCAGGCACAGGAGCAGCAAAGCGCCCAGTTCAACTTTGCCCTGGCAGCCAAACCGCTGCCCCAGGCGTTGAGCGATTTCAGCCGGGTCACCGGGATCAGCGTGATCTACACCGATGAAGCGCCCTATGGCCTCAGCGCCCCGGCCGTCAGCGGCCAGATGAGCGCGACCCAGGCCTTGCAACGCTTGCTCGGCAACTCCGGCTTCACCTTCCGCCAGATCGATGCCCGCACCCTGGCGCTGGAGCCGGTGCCCACCGAAGGCGCCGTCAACCTCGGCGCCACCACCATCAGCGGCGCCAGCCAACAAGCCCAGGACACCACCAGCTACCAGCCGCCGCCCACCAGTTCGGTGATGCGCTCCAAGGCACTGCTGCTGGAAACCCCGCAAACCGTCAACGTCGTTCCTGCCCAAGTGCTGCGCGACCAGACCCCACGCAACCTGGATGACGCCCTCGGCAATATCAGCGGCATCACCCAGGCCAACACCCTCGCCAGCACCCAGGACGCGGTGATGCTGCGCGGTTTTGGCGACAACCGTAACGGCTCGATCATGCGCGACGGCATGCCGGTGGTGCAGGGCCGTGCGCTGAACGCCACGGCGGAACGCGTCGAAGTGCTCAAGGGCCCGTCGTCGTTGCTGTACGGCATTCAGGACCCGGGCGGCGTGGTCAATATCGTCAGCAAAAAGCCTGAACTGGTGCAATCCACCGCCCTGACCGTGCGCGGCTCGACCTTTGGCGACGGCAAGAACGGCAGCGGCGGCAGCCTCGACACCACCGGCCCGATTGGCGACAGCGGCTTGGCTTACCGGCTGATTGTCGACCATGAAGATGAAGACTACTGGCGCAACTTTGGCACCCACCGCGAAACGCTGGTGGCGCCGTCCCTGGCCTGGTACGGCGACAGCACCAAGTTGCTGCTGGCCTACGAACATCGTGAGTTTCTCTCGCCGTTCGACCGTGGCACCGCTATCGACAAGTCCAACCACCCGCTGGATATTCCGTCCACTCGGCGTCTGGATGAGCCCTTCAACAATATGGAAGGCCGCTCCGACCTGTACCGCTTCGAAGCCGACCACGACCTGAACGACGATTGGAAAGCCCATTTCGGCTACAGCTGGAACCGCGAAACCTACGACGCCAGCCAAGTGCGCGTGAGCGCGGTGAATACCAACGGCACCCTGACCCGCAGGATGGACGGCACCAAAGGCGCGATCACCACCGACCGCTTCACCACGGCCAGTCTGGAAGGCAAGGTCAACGTGTTCGGCTTACAGAACGACCTGGTGTTCGGCGTGGATGACGAATACCGCAAGATCTACCGCGCCGAACTTATCCGTCAGAATTCGCGCAGCACGTTCAACTACAACAACCCGGTCTACGGCAACGAAGTCGCGGGTACCACCGTCAGCGCCGCTGACAGCGCCCAGACTGACCTGCTGCGCAGCGACTCGCTGTTCTTCCAGGATGCGATTCACCTCACCGACCAGTGGATTTTCGTCGCTGGTGCGCGCTACCAAATGTATGACCAGTACGCCGGCAAGGGCGTGCCATTCAAAGCCAACACCAACGGAAACGGCCAAGCCTGGGTGCCGCGTGCGGGCTTGGTGTATCGCTACACCGATGAACTGTCGTTCTATGGCAGCTACACGGAGTCATTCAAACCCAACTCCACCATTGCTGCACTGGCGGATGGCAGCACCTTGACCGGCGACCTGACGCCCGAGAAATCCAAGTCTTGGGAACTGGGGGCCAAGCTCGACATTCCTGGGCGTATCACCGCCAGTGCTGCGTTGTTCAACATCGACAAGCGCAACGTGTTGGTGTCGTCGGAAGTGGCTGGCAGCACCATCTACAGCTTGGCTGGCCAGGTGCGTTCCCGCGGCCTGGAACTGGACGCCACTGGCCAGTTGACCGACCAGTGGAGCGTGATTGGCAGCTACGCCTACACCGATGCCTTGGACACCAAGGACAAGGACCCGACGCTTGAAGGCAACCGCCTGCAAAACGTCGCCAAGCACACCGGCTCGTTGTCGGTGGCCTACGACTTCGGCAGCATTTTCGGCGGCGACCAACTACGTGTGGGCACGGGTGCCCGCTACGTCGGCGAGCGCGCAGGCGATGCCGCCAACGATTTCAACTTGCCTGGCTACACCGTGGCCGATGCATTTGCCACCTATGACACCAAGATCGACGGGCAGAAGGTCAAGTTCCAGCTCAACGTGAAGAACATGTTCGACCGCACCTACTACACCTCGGCGGCCAGCCGCCTGTTTGTGTCGATTGGTGATGCTCGGCAATTCTCGGTATCCAGCACCCTGGAGTTCTGATGAAAAAGCTCGGTGCATTATTGGCCCTGTTGATCAGCGCTTCGGCGCTGGCCGATGGGGCGTCGTACCACCGCGAACATCGGATGACGCTGCCCGGCTCCGGTCACAGTTGGGGCTTTGTCGGCCTCGACCCGACTCGGCCCTACCTGTTCGTGGCCCGTCGCGAAAACGGCCTGACAGTGTTTGATGTGCAGCACCAGCACGCGGTCAAGACCGTGGCCCAGTCCGAGGGCGCCAACGGCGTGGTGTTTGTGCCTGGATTGGACCGGGTGTTCGTGCTCAATACCGACGGCAGCCTGGGCGTGGTGCAGTTATCCACACTCAAGCCGCTCAAACGTATCGCGGTGGCGCAAAGCAACCTCAACAGCGCTGTGTACGAGCCGTCGACCGGCAAGGTCATTATTGTCAGCGGGCGGCGCGCGGATCGTTCGACGTTGTTTGAGTTCGATCCCCAGCAGGAGCGCATCACCGGTGCCCATGAGTTGGCGGTGAAGAAAATCGACCCGTTGTTGCTCAAGGGCGATGGCAGTTTCTTCCTGCCGATGCGCGATGAAGGCAAGGTGGCGCGCTATGCCGCCAGCAACTTTGGCGTGCTCGATACCTGGCAATTCGCCGACTGCCCCAAGCCCAGCGCGCTGGCCCAGGATGTCGAGCGCCAGCGCTTGTTTGTCGCGTGCCGGGGCGACGATCCGGTGTTGATCGTGGCGGATCGCGAGACGGGTGAAGTGAAGGCCAAGTTGCCAATTGGGCGTGACGTCAACGCCGTGGCCTACGACGCGCGGCATCGTCGCTTGCTGATTCCCAGCGGCGTGGATGCCAACCTGATGGTGATCGACCAGCAAGATGCCGATCACTACGCCTTGGCCGCCACCGTCAGTACCTTGCCGATGGCCTACAACATGGCGTTCGACGCCCAGCGCCAACGGGTTTACCTGCCAGCGATGGACTATGTGTTGCCCGCCGCCGAGCCTAAGGCCGATCCACAATTTCAGGCCGATACGTTCTCCATCACCACCCTGGCACTTGATTGAGCGCAGTGAATTAACCAAGCTGCGCACTCTTTCAGATTCAGGAATGCCAGGGTTATGCGGTTGGGACGATGGATACACGCCGGTGCGATGGCGCTGGGTTTTGGGCTGTTGCTCAGTGGTTGCGCCTCACCGTCGAAGACAGCCACCGGGCAAAGCCTCGACCAGTTGCTGGCCGACCCGGCGCTGCATGGCGCAACGGTGTCGCTGATGGTGCGGGATGCCCGCAATGGCAACACGCTGTATCAGCACAACCCGCGCACGCGGTTGGTTCCCGCCTCCAATCTCAAACTGCTGACCACGGCAGCGGCGATGGATGTGCTGGGGCCGCACTACCAGTTTGCGACGCAACTGCTAACCAACGGCACGCAGCAAGGCGAGCGCCTGGTGGGCAACCTGTACCTGCGCGGCCTGGGCGACCCGACGCTGCAGTTCGCCGATTACCAGGCCTTGGCCGCACAACTGGCCAGCAAAGGCATTCGCCAGGTGCAGGGCGACCTGGTGTTCGACGACACTTGGTTCGACGCCGAGCGGTTGGGTGTCGACTGGTCCCACGATGACGAAAGCACCTACTACGGCGCGCAAATTTCAGCGCTGACCGTGTCACCCAATGCGGATTTTGATGCCGGCACTGTGCTGGTCACTGCCAAGGCGCCAGTGCGAGTCGGTCAGCCGGTCGGCGTCGAGATCTTCCCGCCCACCGATTACCTGCAACTGAGCAATCGCGCGGTCAGTGGGCCGGGCAACACCTATGGGATCAACCGCCGCCACGGCACCAACCTGTTGCAGCTCAGCGGTGCGGTCGCGCCGGGCAAGCAGAGCAAGCAATTGGTCAGTGTGTGGGAGCCGACGCAATTGGTGGCGAACTTGTTTGAGCAAGCGCTGGCGCAGCAGGGCATCACGGTGTTGGGGCGTCGGGTGATCGGTGGTGCAAGCCCGGCGGCGGCGAATGTGTTGGCTGAACACCGGTCGGCACCGTTGCAGGAGCTGATCACGCCGCTGCTCAAACTGTCGAACAACAACATGTCCGAAGCTCTGCTGAAGGCCATGGGCCGCCAGAGCGCCAACAGCGGCACGGCGGCGGCAGGCGTGGTGGCGGTGGCCGGGTTTCTCAAACGTCAGGGCTTGGATACGACAGCGCTGAACCAGGTCGATGGGTCCGGCTTGTCGCGGCTTAACCTGGTGTCGTCGCAAACCCTGACCGACCTACTGTTGGCCGCCAACAAACAGCCGTGGTTCAACGCCTGGTACAACGCGTTGCCGATTGCGGGTAACAGCGACCGCATGACCGGTGGCAGTTTGCGCTACCGCTTGCGCGGCACCCCGGCGCAAAACAACCTGCACGCCAAGACCGGCTCCATGGGCGGCGTGTCATCGTTGAGCGGCTACGTCACCGACGCCCATGGGCAGCGGTTGGTGTTTGCAATGATCACCAACAATTACGTGGTCAGCGGCGCCCAGGTAAAGGCGCTGGAAAACCGCGTGGCAGTGGCTTTGGCCAACTGGTGATTCAGGGCTGATAGCCCATGCGCCAACTCACGGCCCGGGTCGCTGCCAGCAAGTGCTGCGCCGCCGGGCCGTCTTCATCGGCGTGGAACAACGAGGTGGGGCCGACCACGGTCATGACCGCCGCCACTTGCCCGACGGCGTTGAACACCGGCGCCGACAGTGCATCCACCCCCGGCATCAACAAACCATGCACAAAGTGCAGGCCACGGCTGCGGATCTGTTCGCAAGCAGTGGCGTAGGCCTGATCGTCGGCCAGGGTGTGGGCGATGCCGGCCTGGATCTCGCGCTGCCGCAAATCCACGGTTTCCCGCGACGGCAAGTAGGCGCTGAACACCAGCCCGGTGGACGAACTGAGCAGCGGCAGCACTGAGCCCAGTTGTGTCACCACCGTCACCGCGCGCACGGCGGGTTCGATATGCACCACGGTCGCGCCCTGGTTGCCCCATACCGCCAGAAAGCAGGTTTCATTCAATTCATCACGCAGCTCCGCCAGGGGCAGGGCGCCGACTTTCAGCACGTCCATGCTGCCCAGCGCGGCCAGGCCCACGCGCAAGGCTTCACGGCCGAGGCCGTAATGGTTGGTGGCGGTGTTCTGTTCGGCAAAACCCGAGGCGATCAATGCCTGCAAATAGCGGTGCACCTTGCTCGCGGGCATTTGCACGTGCTCGGCCAGGCGCGACAGCGAAGTGGCCGGCGACAGTTCGGCCAGGGCCTTGAGGATATCGGTGCCCACTTCGGCCGAGCGGACTTTCTGTTTACCGGTGTCGCGGGGCTTTTCCATGGAAGGGCGAGTATCCGAGAGATGAATGGGCGTCTTTATAGCTTGACGGTCGATAGTGATCAAATTACGTTATGCGTAACTGGATTACGATAAAAACAACTTCCGTACAGAGGATGCTCCATGAACCTCGAATACCAATCGGGCTTTGGCAATGAATTCGCCAGCGAAGCCCTGCCCGGCGCATTGCCGGTTGGCCAAAACTCCCCGCAAAAAGCGCCCTATGGGCTGTACACCGAACTGTTCTCCGGCACGGCCTTTACCATGGTGCGCAGCGAAGCCCGACGTACCTGGCTGTACCGCATTCAGCCTTCGGCCAATCACCCGGCGTTCGCCAAACTGGAGCGTCAATTGGCCGGTGGGCCGCTGGGTGCGGTGACGCCGAATCGCTTGCGTTGGAACCCGTTGGATATTCCCGCTGAGCCGACGGACTTTATCGATGGCCTTGTGGGCATGGTTGCCAACTCCGGGTCGGAAAAACCCTCAGGCATCAGCATTTATAACTACCGCGCCAACCGTTCGATGGAGCGGGTGTTCTTCAACGCCGATGGCGAACTGTTGATCGTTCCCGAGCAAGGTCGCCTGCGCATCGCCACCGAGTTGGGTGTGCTGGACGTGGAGCCGCTGGAAATCGTCGTACTGCCACGTGGCTTGAAATTTCGCATTGAACTGCTGGACGCGCTGGCCCGTGGCTATGTCGCAGAAAACCACGGCGCGCCGCTGCGCCTGCCAGACCTGGGGCCTATCGGCAGCAACGGCCTGGCCAACCCGCGGGATTTCCTCACGCCGGTGGCGCACTACGAAGACTTGAAACAGCCTACAACCCTGGTGCAGAAATTCCTCGGCGAACTGTGGGCCTGCGAGCTCGACCATTCGCCGCTCAACGTGGTCGCCTGGCACGGCAACAACGTGCCGTACAAATACGACCTGCGTCGTTTCAATACCATCGGCACCGTGAGTTTCGATCACCCAGACCCGTCGATCTTCACCGTTTTGACCTCGCCCACCAGCGTGCACGGCTTGGCCAACCTCGACTTCGTGATCTTCCCGCCGCGCTGGATGGTGGCCGAGAACACCTTCCGTCCGCCGTGGTTCCACCGCAACCTGATGAACGAATACATGGGCCTGATCCAGGGCGCCTACGACGCAAAGGCCGAAGGCTTCCTGCCCGGCGGCGCGTCGCTGCACAGCTGCATGAGCGCCCACGGCCCGGACGGCGAGACCTGCACCAAGGCGATCAACGTCGAGCTGGCGCCACACAAGATCGATAACACCATGGCCTTCATGTTCGAGACCAGCCAAGTGCTGCGCCCGACCCAGTTCGCTTTGGACTGCCCGCAACTGCAACCTTCTTACGACGCGTGCTGGGCCTCGCTGCCTGCCACCTTCAACCCGAACCGGAGATAACCCATGACTCAGCCAACACACACCCGCAGCTGGGTGACCTCCGCCAACGGTCACACGGATTTCCCTCTGCAAAACCTGCCTTTGGGCGTGTTCAGCCTCAACGGGTCGGCACCCCGCAGTGGCGTGGCGATCGGCGATTCAATCCTCGACCTGCACGCTGCAATCGACGCGTTCGAGGGGGAAGCCCGGCGTGCCGTGGAGGCCACTGCTGGCGGCCAACTGAACGCGTTTTTCGAGTTGGGCCGTGGCCCGCGCGTGGCCTTGCGCGAGCGCCTGCTGGAACTGCTGGCCGAGGGCAGCCCGCTGCACACCCGTGAAGCTCAGGTGCTGCATCGCGCCGCCGATTGCCAGATGCACGTCCCCGCGCGGATCAATGACTACACCGACTTCTACGTCGGCATCGAGCACGCGCAGAACGTTGGCAAGTTGTTCCGTCCCGACAACCCGCTGCTCCCCAACTACAAGTACGTGCCGATTGGTTATCACGGCCGTGCATCCACCATCCGCGCTTCTGGTGCCGATGTGCGCCGCCCTAAAGGCCAGACGCTGCCCGCTGGCCAGACCGAACCGACCTTCGGCCCCTGCGCCCGCCTGGACTATGAGCTGGAACTGGGCATCTGGATTGGCCAGGGCAATGCCATGGGCGACTCGATCGCGATTGGCGACGCCGCCGAACACATCGCCGGTTTCTGCCTGCTCAACGACTGGTCGGCGCGGGACATCCAGGCCTGGGAATACCAGCCGCTGGGGCCGTTCCTGTCGAAAAGCTTCATCACCACCATCTCGCCGTGGGTCGTCACCGCAGAAGCCCTGGAACCGTTCCGTAAAGCCCAGCCGGCGCGCCCCGAAGGCGACCCACAACCGCTGCCGTATTTGCTGGATAAACGCGATCAGGCCGCTGGCGCCCTGGACATCGAACTGGAGGTGCTGCTGACCACCGCCGCCATGCGCGAGCAGAATATGCCAGCCCATCGCCTGGCGCTGAGCAACAGCCTGCACATGTACTGGACCGTCGCGCAGTTGGTGGCGCACCACAGCGTCAACGGTTGCCAGTTGCAGGCGGGCGACCTGTTTGGTTCGGGCACCTTGTCCGGGCCAGAAGTGGGGCAGTTCGGCAGCCTGTTGGAAATGACCGAAGGCGGCAAAAAGGTGATCGAGTTGCCGTCCGGCGAGGTGCGCAAGTTCCTCGAAGACGGTGACGAAATCATCCTGCGTGCTCGTTGCAACCGTGAAGGCTATGCGTCCATCGGCTTCGGCGAATGCCGTGGCACCGTGGTTGCAGCGCGCTGAGAGAGGGCTTGGGTGATGGAACTCTATACCTACTACCGTTCCACTTCGTCATACCGGGTACGGATCGCCCTGGCGCTCAAGGGCCTGGATTTTATGGCGGTGCCGGTCAACCTGCTGGTGCCACCGGGCGGAGCCAATCGCCAACCCGACTACCTGGCGATCAACCCGCAAGGCCGTGTGCCGGCCTTGCGTACCGATGACGGTGAACTGTTGATCCAGTCACCGGCGATCATCGAGTACCTGGACGAACGTTATCCACAGGCACCGCTGCTGTCCGAAGATCTGGCCACCCGCGCGCATGAGCGTGCGGTCGCGTCGATCATCGGTTGTGACATTCACCCGCTGCATAACTCCAGCACCCAGAACCTGCTGCGCCAGTGGGGGCATGACGAGGCGCAGTTGCTGGAATGGATTGGGCACTGGATAAGCCAGGGGCTTGGGGCGGTGGAGCAGTTGATTGGTGATGCAGGCTTCTGCTTTGGCGAGCAGCCGGGCATGGCGGATGCGTTCCTGATTCCGCAGTTGTATGCGGCAGAGCGCTTCAAGGTGCCGTTGGCGGCGTACCCGCGCATTGGTCGGGTGGCCGCATTGGCAGCGCAGCATCCAGCGTTCATCCAGGCCCATCCCGCCAATCAACCTGACACCCCTTAGCGCCCACAATGGATGTGCATTACACCTCCCAATAAAAACAAGACAGGTACCTTGCGATGCACAATCAGATTGCCAGCTTTCGCGCGGCACTCGACGCCCGTCCGGTGTCGCGCTACCAATGGTTGATCCTCCTGTTGCTGGCGCTCCTGCTGGTAACCGATGGCTACGACGCTCAGGTACTGGGTTATGTAGTACCGGCGCTGGCCCAGGATTGGGGCCTGGAAAAATCTGCATTCGGCCCGGTGTTCAGCGCCAACCTGCTGGGCCTGACGTTGGGCTCGCTGCTGGTGACACCGCTGGCTGACCGGTTTGGCGTGCGCCGTATCCTGCTGGGCTGCGTGCTGATCTACGCCAGCCTCACCGTGCTGATGGTGTTTGCCAACTCGCTGACCACGTTGATGGCGGCGCGGTTTATCTGCGGTATCGGCATGGGCGGCGCGATGCCCAGCGCGATGGCGTTGATGTCGGAGTACTCGCCGCCGCGTCTGCGCACCTTCATGGTGACCCTTGCAGCGTGCGGCTTCTCGTTTGGCGGGGCGGCAGGCGGGTTTGTGGCGGCAGGGTTTATCGAAGGCTACGGCTGGCAAGCGGTATTCCTGGCCGGTGGTGTAACGCCGTTGCTGCTGTTCCCCTTCTTGGTGTGGTTGCTGCCTGAGTCGTTGCCGCGCTTGCTGCGGGATGCGCCGCCGTATGTGCGCTTGCACAAAGTCACGTCGCGCATGCTGCCTGACTGGCAGGCACCCCTGGCGACTGATGCAGAAAACCGCCAGGAACAGGGCAGCAAACTGACGGTGGTGGAGCTGTTTCGCAACGGCTATGCACGCCCGACACTGCTGCTCTGGGCGACGTTTTTTGTCAGTTTGATCCTGCTGTATTTCATGATCAGCTGGTTGCCGTCGCTGCTGCTGGAAAGCGGCCTGGCGCTGAAACAGGCCAACCTGGTGACCTCGATGTTCCTGTTTGCCGGCACCTTGGGCGCCATCGGCATGGCCTGGTTTGCCGACCGTTTGAAAAGCAAGGTGCGGCTGCTGTCCTGCGTGCTGGCGGCCGCAGCCGTATGCACCATCCTGCTCGGCCTGAACCACGATAACCCGCGCTATCTGGTGGCCTGCGTATTTGCCGCCGGGTTCTGCATCATCGGTGGGCAGCTGACGCTCAACGCCTTTGCCAGCAACTTCTACCCCGCGCACGTGCGCGCCACCGGTACCGGATGGGCACTGGGCGTGGGGCGGTTTGGTTCGATTCTAGGGCCGTTGTTCGGCAGCCTGCTGTTGGCGATGCAGATTCCGGTGCAGCAGATATTTTTCTTCTGCGCAGTGCCGGCGGTGATAGCGGCGTTGTTGATTATTCAGGTGCGTGCGCCTGGGATTGATGCCCCCAAGCGTTCGCTGCCTGGCGACATTCTCAAAGCCCCATAGCTCACTACAGTCCTAGTGCACCACCGAGTTGGGTGGCAAGTGCCCGAGCCGCTCGGTCAGGCGCAGGCGCTGGATCGGGTCTTCGCTGAGCAGCAGCGCGTGCTCCAGGTCGAAGCGCTCGGCATTCGGGCAATCCAGGCGTTGATACAGGCTGGCCCGCGCCAGGTAATCGGCGGCGCTGGCATTGCCTAACTCCAGCACACGTTCGGCGTCGACCAGGGCGTCCAGCGGCGCGTCGTTGGAAAGGTGCAACTGGCGCAGGTTGCGCGACAGCCGTTGCAGGATCGAGCGCGGGTCGGCGGTGTGCAGGTGATCGGACTGCAACTTAAGGTTGGGCCCATATTGGCGATGCAGCAGTTCGCGGCAATCGTTGGGGTACAGGCGCCGGCCGCCACACGGGTCCAGCAGGTGGTCAGCGCCGGGCACCCGCAGCAGGAAGTGCCCTGGGAAATTCACACCGACCATCGGGATATGCAGACGACGCGCCAGTTCAAGGGCAATCAAGCCCATCGCCAGCGGCTGCCCGCGTTTGCGTTGCAACACCTTGTCCAGCAAGGCGGCGGCGGGGCGTAGGGGGGTGAAGTCGTCCTGGGCGAACCCCAGGTCATTCAGGCGGCGCAGTAATGGTTGCCCGAGCTCGTCCGGCGGCAGCATGGGCATGCCCACACCCACCTGCTGTTGCAGTAACGCCAGCTCCTGCAAGATCACCAACGGTTGCACCGCCGCGTCATGCTCGGCTGCAATCCACAGCGCCGCTTCAAACAGCGCAGGGGGGGAACGTTCAAGGCAGGCGAAAAAGGCTTTGCGGGGATTCATTGCATTCTCCGGCGGATGCCCCCGTTTTAGCCTTGCTGGGAATTTTCGTCCAGTGGCTTGAGAAATATCCCGCGCACTTATGTCTCAGGGCCTGCAAAACCGGTCGGCTTATTCCAGCGTGGTCCGGCAGTTTTCTACCGCAAGCCTATACTTGGGCCACCACCAGAAGTGATTCGGGAGCCTGACGATGTTTGCTCTCATGCACAGCACCCGCCTTGAATCGCTGCACCTGAGCGTCGACCCGGTCACCGGGCTTAAAGCGGTCATTGCCATCCATAACAGCCGCCTGGGCCCCGCCCTTGGCGGCTGTCGCTACCTCTCCTATCCGGACGACCAAAGCGCCGTGGCGGATGCCGCGCGCCTGGCCCAGGGTATGAGCTACAAAGCTGCCCTGGCCGGCCTGCCGGTGGGCGGCGGTACGGCAGTGATCATCCGTCCCGTGCATGTGGAAAGCCGTGCGGCGCTGTTTGAAGCCTTTGGTCGCTGCATCGAAAAGCTCGATGGCCGTTTCATCATTGCCATCGACAGCGGCACTTCGGTCGCCGACATGGATTGCATCGCCCAACAGACACGCTTTGTCACCAGTACCACGGCTGCCGGCGATCCTTCGTCCCATACCGCCATGGGCGTGTTCGCGGGTATTCGCACCACCGCGATGGCCCGCCTGGGCAGCGACAACCTCGAAGGCCTGCGCGTGGCGGTCCAGGGCTTGGGCAACGTGGGTTACGCCCTGGCCGAACAACTGCACGCCGCCGGTGCCGAGTTGTTGGTGAGTGACATCGACCACGGCAAGGTGCAATTGGCCATGGAGCAACTGGGCGCACACCCCATCGCCAACGATGCCTTGCTCAGCACGCCTTGCGACATCCTCGCGCCGTGTGGCCTGGGTGCGGTGTTCAACCGCCAAAGCGTCGGCCAACTGCGCTGCGCCGCCGTGGCCGGTTCAGCCAGCGCGCAACTGACCAACCTGGACATTGCCGATCAGTTGGAAGGGCGCGGCATTCTCTATGCGCCCGACTATGTGATCAATTCCGGTGGCCTGATCTACGTCGCGCTCAAGCACAACGGCGCGCAATTGCCGGATATCACCGCGCACCTGGCCAATATCGGCACACGCCTCACGGAAATCTTCGCTCACGCTCAAGCTGAGAAGCGCTCCCCTGCACGGGTGGCGGACGAACTGGCTGAGCGCCTGCTGTACAAATAACCCACGCATTAAAAAGGCCCTGAATCATTGATTCAGGGCCTGTTCAATTCGGGCTTTATTCCGCCGGAGCGTTCAGCAATTCGGACAGCGCGTCCGGTTGGCTCTTGAACGCCTTGGCAAAGACATCACGGTTCTTCGCCATGTAGATCCCGGCTTCTTCGACCTGCTGCTCGCTCAGGGACGGCACGGCTTTTTGCAACACTTCTGCCAGCAACTCAGCGAGTTCAAGCATTTTGTCATGACGGTCAGCTTCGGCTTTATCCATGAACAAACGCTCCAGATCTCGGCTGCTGCGGTATACCACTTCGACGGCCATTCACCACCTCACATGCCTTCACGATAGTTGTCTTTTGCGACTACTGTATTTATATACAGCGAAAAGGGTAAGCCAAACCGTGGGGTTTGGGTAGCAGTTTTTTAATGTAGCCCGTAAATACAGGTTTGCAGTGCCTCATGTCACCCCGCCATCATCTTATACCGGTCGCTGGCCTTTTTTCTGCATGCAGAACAACGGTCACGTCTAACCCGCATTATCCGGTCGAGCCGACCTAAGGAAGCATCATCGTGAAAATCAACTGGGCCGAAAAGCTGCGCCAGAACGTCCATGAACTGGCCGAGTCCCTGGGCAACCTGTTTGTCGAGTCGTTCCACTACCTGGCGCTGTTCGCCATTGGTGCGGTGACCGCATGGGCGGCGGTGATGGAATTTTTGGGGATGCTGGAGAACGGGCACATCAAGATCGATGACATCTTGCTGTTGTTCATCTACCTGGAATTGGGCGCGATGGTCGGGATTTATTTCAAGACCAACCACATGCCCGTGCGCTTCCTGATCTACGTGGCGATCACCGCGCTGACGCGCCTGCTGATCTCCAACGTGTCCCACCACAACCCGCCTGATATCGGCATCATCTACCTGTGCGGTGGGATTCTGCTGTTGGCGTTCTCGATCCTGGTGGTGCGCTACGCCTCGTCTGCGTTTCCGTCGGTGAAGGTCGAAGGCCCGCGCCGCAAAGGCGAGGCGAGCCTGGAAACCGAGAAGGGTGAGCTTTAAAGCCCGACGCTGAAGGGCAGGGAACTGGTGGGCGGTCGTTGCAACAGTTTGTGATCGCCATCGGTCATCACCGCCAGGATCTCCATGGCGCTATGGCCCTGCTCGATGGCAATGCCGAATTGAATGCTTTGTACCAGGCGTTTAAGCCGTTGCGGGTCGTTGCGTTGCTCGGCGCTTATCATGCGCTTGGCCACCACACCCGACTCATTGGAAAGAGTGAGCATGATGCTGCCATCCAGCCGTTGGATGCTCAGGTTGACACGGTAGTTTGGCGTGAAAGTGTCGGTGATGATCTGAAAAGGATTGTCCATGGTGCGTTACCGCCTGATAAGAACATGCAGTCATTGACGACCGGCATCGGGAATAGTTCGCGTCTCCTGACCACCGGCCACTTCGTCGCTGAGGTTTTCGCAAGGTCCGTTTTCCTCAATGGCTGTACAGCAAAGGGCGTGCCGTGCGGTGCTCCTTGGGGTTGCAACATTCCAATGTGGGAGGGGGCTTGCCCCCGATAGCGGTGTGTCAGCCAATGAATGCTTGGCTGAAAGATTGCTATCGGGGGCAAGCCCCCTCCCACATTCGACTTGTGTTGTTCTTGAGACCGATGACCTGTTTCAGGGCAGTACCGAAAAAACGATCGCTGACAGCGCAATCAGCCCGATCACCACCACAAACACATTCGACACCTGGCCCGAGTACTGGCGCAGCGATGGCACTCGGCGGATCGCGTACATCGGCATCAAAAACAGCAGGCACGCGATGATCGGCCCGCCCATGGTTTCGATCATGCCCAGGATGCTTGGGTTAAACGTGGCGACGGCCCAGCAGGTGAGCACCATGAACAGCGCAGTGCTGCGTTCCAGCCATTTGGCCGACATGGAACGGTTACGGCCACGCAGGGATTTGACGATCAAGCCCTGGAAGCCTTCGCTGGCGCCGATGTAATGACCGAGGAAGGATTTGGTAATGGCCACCAGTGCGATCAACGGCGCGGCGTAGGCGATCACCGGGGTCTGGAAGTGATTGGCCAGGTACGACAGGATCGAAATGTTCTGGGCCTTGGCCGCTGCCAGGTCTGCCGGCGACAGTGCCAGTACACAGCTGAAGCAGAAGAACATCACCGTCAACACCATCATGCTGTGGGCGGTGGCGAGAATGCCGCTGCTCTTACGCTCGGCCTGCGCGCCGTACACGCGTTTCTGGTCGACGGCAAACGCGGAGATGATCGGCGAGTGGTTGAAGGAAAACACCATCACCGGGATCGCCAGCCACAGGGTCTTGAAGAACAGTGGCAGGGGCATGCCATCACCGGCGGAGGCGAAGAACGCGCCGTTCCAGTTAGGAATGAGGCTGAACGCCAGCAACAGCAGGGCGGCGACGAACGGGTATACCAGCACGCTCATGGCCTTGACGATCACGCCCTGGCCGCAACGCACAATGGCCATCAGGCCGAGGATGAGCACCAGCGACAGGATCGCCCGGGGCGGCGGTGCAATATGCAGTTGGTGTTCCATAAAACTGCTGAGGGTGTTGGTCAGCGCCACGCTGTACACCAGCAGGATCGGGAAGATCGCAAAGAAGTACAGCAGGGTGATCAGCTTGCCCGCACCGACGCCGAAATGTTCTTCGACCACTTCAGTGATGTCGCCGGATTTGCCCGACAGCACAAAGCGCGTCAGCCCACGGTGAGCAAAGAAGGTCATTGGGAAGGCCAGCAGCGCCAGCACGATCAACGGCCAGAAGCCGCCGACGCCGGCGTTGATCGGCAGGAACAGGGTGCCGGCACCGATGGCGGTGCCGTAGAGGCCGAGCATCCAGGTGGTGTCGTGTTTGGTCCAGCCAGTTGTAACGGTGCTCTCTACAGCAGGATTTTCGGCAGCAGGTGTACGTACATCGGTCATCGTTATTGCCTCGTTATTATTTTTGCGCGGGCTCACGTTGGGACGGTCAGGGAATGCTCCTCAGCATTCCACCCAGCTCACGGCCAGGCCGCCCCGTGAAGTTTCTTTGTATTTGTCATGCATGTCGGCGCCGGTATCGCGCATGGTGCGGATCACTCGGTCGAGGGAAATGAAGTGTTTGCCATCACCGCGCAGGGCCATTTGCGTGGCGTTGATCGCTTTGACGGCGGCGATGGCGTTGCGCTCGATGCACGGCACTTGCACTAGGCCGCCAACGGGGTCGCAGGTGAGGCCGAGGTTGTGTTCCAGGCCGATTTCGGCGGCGTTTTCCAGTTGCTCGGGAGTGGCACCGAGTATGTCGGCCAGCCCGGCGGCGGCCATGGCGCAGGCCGAGCCGACCTCACCCTGGCAGCCCACTTCGGCGCCAGAGATCGAGGCGTTTTTCTTACAGAGGATGCCGACGGCGGCGGCGGCCAGGAAGAAATTGACCACGTCGTCGTCGGACGCGTCACTGTTGAACTTCATGTAGTAATGCAGCACCGCCGGGATGATCCCCGCTGCGCCATTGGTCGGCGCGGTGACCATGCGCCCGCCGGCGGCGTTCTCTTCGTTGACGGCGAGGGCGAACAGGTTCACCCATTCCATGGCCGACAAGGTCGACGTGATCACGTTTGGTTTGCCGATTTCCAACAGGCTGCGGTGCAATTTCGCCGCACGACGTGGCACATCCAGCCCGCCGGGCAAGATGCCTTCATCGCGCAGGCCTTGCTCCACGCACTCGCGCATCACCGACCAGATATGTAAAAGGCCGCTGCGGATGTCTTCGTCACTGCGCCAGGCGCGTTCGTTGGCCATCATCAGCTCGGAAACCCGCAAACCGTGCTTGTTGCACAAAGCCAGCAGTTCGACGGCGCTGGAGAAGTCGTAGGGCAATTCCACATCGCTGGTCGGCGCAATGCCCGATTCAGCCTCAGCCGCTTCGATAATGAAACCGCCGCCCACCGAGTAATAGGTTTGCTCGCTCAGCAGGCCGCTGTCGCCGTAGGCGTGCAGGGACATGGCGTTGGGGTGGTAGGGCAGGCTTTCGTCCAGCAGCAGGAGGTCGGTGTGCCAGTTGAAGGCAATGTCTTCGACACCGGCGAGCAACAGCCGGCCGGATTCGCGCAGGTGCTGGATACGGGTGTTGATCGTGGTGGGATCGACCTTGTCCGGCCACTCGCCCATCAAGCCCATCACGCAGGCGCGGTCGGTGGCGTGGCCAACGCCGGTGGCCGACAGCGAGCCGTACAGGCGCACTTCAACGCGGCGGGTGGCGCTCAGCAAATGTTGATCGATCAGGGCTTGGGCAAAGGTTGCTGCCGCCCGCATGGGGCCCACGGTGTGGGAGCTGGATGGGCCGATGCCCACTTTGAATAGATCGAAAACACTGATAGCCATGCTAAAGCCTTACAAGCAATGGAGTAGGAATCGCTGCCATGTTTTGTAGGACGAGCGCAATTGGTGCGATACTGAGCCTCTGGATCGGCACTGACCAACGAATTATCCTAAGACACCCTTTAGCAGGACTAAACGCTATGACCCGCCCCCTTCATGGCCAGACCTACGTCTGGCTGCACGTTTTTTCCTGCGCCGCGCGGCACTTGTCGTTCACCCGCTGCGCCGAAGAGCTGCACATCACGCCGGGGGCGGTGAGCCAACAAATCCGCCAGTTGGAGGAGCGCCTGGGCTTTCGCTTGTTTCATCGACGTGCACGCGGTGTGGAGCTCAGTGCCGAGGGGCAGCGTTTGGCGGCGACGGTGGGGGAGGCCTACGGCAGTATCGATGCTGAATTGCAGCGGCTGGATGCGGGGATGATCAGCGGCACCCTGCGGTTGCGCTCGATTCCGTCGTTTCTCGGCAAGTGGCTGACCCCGCGCCTGCCACGTTTGCAGCAGCGCTTCCCGGACATTCAACTGCGCCTGGTCGCTGAAGACAGCAGCATCGCCCTGCACGAAGGTGACTTCGACCTGGCCATCGACTTGAACGACGGCAGCTACCCGGGCTTGTTATCCACAGCCCTGTTGGATGAGCAGATCTTCCCGGTGTGCGCGCCGAGCCTGCTGCGCGGACGCCCGCCGTTGCATGGCCCGGCCGACCTGGTGCACTTCCCGCTGTTGCACGACATTACCGCTTGGCGTGGGAGTTATGAGTACGCGGAGTGGGAGTTTTACCTGAATGCTATTGGCTATCACGAAGCCGACGTGCGCCGTGGTCATACCTTCAACCGCAACCACCTGACCATCGAAGCCGCCATTGCCGGTATGGGCGTGGCCATCGCACGGCGTACCTTGCTTAACGATGAGCTGGAGCGCGGCACCTTGATCGTGCCATTCGGCCTTGCCGTGCCTAATCACAAACGCTATGTGCTGCTGTATGCGCCGGGCGCGCTGAGCCATCCGGGCGTGCGGGCAGTGCATGATTGGTTGGTGGAGGAAGCAGAGATTTTTCGCGGTTTGCACCCGTTGGGAGAGGGGCAATTGTGAGGTTCGCTGGGCGTAAGAAGATGTAACTAACTCCCCACCCTAACAGCGTTTTTGCTTGTAGTCAGGGTTAATTTGTAATGTGGGATTTATCTTTGCAAAGGGGTTGAAATGTTTCTCTGACTGCTCAATTGTGTAATCAAGAGGTCATGGTTTCACCGCATCGGTGTTGCAGTTGTGACCTCTCGCGAGCTAGCTGAAATAAGGGAAGAACTATGCAAATCCAAGTCAATAGCGATAACCATATTGAAAGCAGCATCCGACTGGAGGAGTGGGTACGTACTACCATTGAGAGCACGCTCGAACGTTACGAAGAAGACCTGACCCGAGTGGAGGTCTACCTGCGGGATGAGAACGGCGACAAGCCCGGTCCCCACGATTTAAGTTGCCGTCTGGAAGCCCGGCCAAAAGGCCATCAACCGCTTTCGGTGTTGCATAAAGCCGATACCCTGGAGCAGGCGATCGACGGTGCGGCCACCAAGCTGGACCATGCGTTGGAACATCTGTTTGGCAAACTGCAAGGCAAGCCACGCGCTGCCGCGAAAAACCTGCCGGCCAACAAAGTGAATGACGACGCGCTTGAAGAGGAATTCCTGGAAAACGAAAACGCTGCACTGAATAGCTGACAGTTTTTTCAACTCCCACTAGAAACGGGCCTGCATTTGCAGGCCCGTTTGCGTTTACCGGTTGCGCCGGAAGAAATGCCCGCTCAGCAGCGCCAGCCCGCAAGCCCCTAGACCTGCAAACAGCATGGCCCATCCAGCACCGTGACGCAGCGCGCCCTGGGCATCGGTGAAGGTCAGCCCTATCGAAGACGACAATTTGCCCGCCGCAATGTTTTGGCTGATTGCTGGCCAATCCATTGCTGTGCTTGCGGGCAACACAGCGGCCAGTTGATGGCTGATGCCCAGCAGCAACACTAACCCCATCAACGCGATGTTGAGCGCCAGAGTGATCAATCGTGCACTTAAGTCGATGCCCGAAGCCATGCCCGCACGATCCGCCGAGACGGAACCGGTGGTGGTATTGGTGGTGGGTGAGTTGGTCAGGGCCAGGCCGACGCCGGCAATCGCGCAACTGATCAGCACCAGTACGATACTCGGCTGGGCGGCGCTGTTGACGGCTGCCATGCTTAAGAATCCCGCGCCCATCATGCCCAGACCCAAAGGAATGATGCGCTCGGCGCCGTAGCGCAAGGCCAGGCGCTCGGCCAGCGGTGGTACCAGCAAGGTCGGCAGGGTATAGGCGAGCAGGGCGCCGCCGGTGGTCAGCGTGTCGTAGCCCAACCCCGCCTGGAAATACAGCGGCAGGTAGATCATGAACGGCCAGAAGCTGAAGTTCATGCCGATGGAACCCATCAACGCGCCGTTGAAGCGTTGGATGCGAAACACCGAGAAGTCGAACATCGGATGGGCGCTGCGTCGTTCGATGAAGATGAACAGCAGCAGACCTACCCCTGACAAAACCGCCCAGCCGAGCATGGCCGGTGTGCCAAAGCCGTACTCGCTGCCTTGGGTGATGAAGTACACCAGGGCGAACACCGCCAGCGTCAAGGTGAGCATGCCGGCGATGTCGAGGCGATGGCCGGCTGGGTCGCGGGACTCCTGCACGCTGATGTGCAGCAAGCCCAGGGTGAGCAAGGTCAGCGGTACGTGTACGAGAAATACCCAGCGCCAGTCCGCCACCGCCAGGATCAATGCCCCGACCATCGGGCCGAACCCCAAGCCTATGCCCGCAATCACACCCCACACCGCAAACGCCCGTGCCCGCGCTGCCGGCTCGCGGAACTGATGCGACAGAATCGCAAACTGACAGATCATCATCGCGCCGGCGCCGATGCCTTGTACGAAACGTGCCGCGATCAGCGTCGAAGCGTCATTGGCCAGCCCGCACGCCAGTGAAGCCAGGCCAAACAGCCACAGGCACAACACCAGCATGCGCCGACGGCCAAAACGATCCGCCAAGGTGCCCGCCGCCATCAATACGCTGGTGCAGGCCAGCGTGTAGGTATTCATGATCCATTGGGCGTCCTGGAAACCGGTGCCCAATTGCTCTTCGAGGGTGGGCAGGATGACAGGCACACTGGAGATTTCCAGGCCGAACATCAGCGCCACCAGGCACACGGCGGTGAGGGCGAGGCCGTTCCTGGCGGTGCTTGGCGTAGTGCTGGCCGATAACGTGGTGGCGGGTGGCATGGGACTCTCCTGAAAAGATGACATTGGGCTATTTTCAGGGGAATTCAGCGACTTATTCGTGATAAGTTTTCCGCTGATAAGGGAATACGAGGCGACAATAAAACCATGGCCACTCCACGCTTTGATGGCGTTGAACTGTTCCTCCAAGTGGTGGAAAGCGGCAATCTGACAGAGGCCGCCGAACGGCTGAACCTCACGCGCTCCGCTGTCGGCAAGGGCTTGGCACGGTTGGAGACGCGGCTGGGTACGCGCCTGTTGCAGCGCTCGACCCGCCGTCAACATCTGACAGAAGACGGGCAGGCGTACTACGAACATTGCCTGCGGGCGTTGGCGGAACTTGAGGCCGCCGAATCGGTGCTGGAAAGCGGTCGGCAGCAACCCCGCGGACGCTTGAGGGCCAGCGTGCCACTGGCGTTCGGGCATCACTATGCAGCGCCCGCACTGTGGGGGTTGATGGATCGTTATCCAGAATTGGAAATCGAAATCAGCTTCTCTGACCGCATGATTGACCTGGTGCAGGAAGGCTTCGACATTGCCGTGCGCATCGGTGAGTTGCCCGACACCGACCGCCTCAATGCACGCCGCCTGGGTGAACAGGCCATGGGCTTGGCGGCGTCCCCAGCGTACTTGCAACGCGTAGGCCAAATCGTGTCTGTCGATGATCTGGCAGGCCACCGAGGTATCGCCTACCGGACCAACCACCCCCATCGCTCACGGGTCATATCGCCGCTGGTGCTCGATGACCTCCAGGCCGTGGCCGATGCCGCTATCGCAGGCGTTGGCCTGGCCTGGTTGCCCAGTTGGTTGATCGCCCATTACGTGCTGCGCGACCAACTCGAAGCCGTCCTGCCGGGCTACCGCGAACAACCCGCGCCGATCCATGTGGTCTGGCCGACCGCACCGCATATGCCGGCCAAGACCCGTTGCGCCATCGATGCGCTGGTCGCGGCGACCCCCAGTTGCCTGGCGGGCAGTTAGAACGCGATGGAGGTCTGCACGTACACAGTGCGCGGCTCGCCGACGTACTTGCCCTTGTTGTTGTCGTCGAACGAACGGGTGAAGTACTGGGTGTTGAAGATGTTTTTCACACCGACCGCCACGTTCAGGTCCGACAACTGCGGGCCGAAGTCGTACGCAGCGCGGCTACTGAACAACATGTAGCCAGGGATACGTCCGGTGCTGCCGTCAGCACTTTCCTTCTGGGTGTTGGCGTTGTCGGCGAACTGGCTGCTCTGGAAGCTGCTGTCCAGGTTCAGTTTCCAGCGGCCTTCGGTGTAGCCCACGCCCATGGTGCCTTTGTGCTTGGATGAGAAGGGCACGCGGTTGCCTTTGTTCGGGCCGTCTTCGCGGATGGTGGCGTCGACGTAGGCGTAGCTGGCGTATACATCAAAGCCGGCCAGCGCTGGGCTCAATCCGTCGAGGGCGTAGTTGACGCTGGTCTCGATGCCTTGGTGACGGGTCTCACCGCGGGCGATCACCGAGTCGTTGGTCTGGTTGCTTTCATACTGGTTGTCGAAGTTGATCAGGAACGCGCCGATTTCTGCGCGCAAGGCGCCGTCGTCATAACGGGTACCCAGTTCCCAAGTGCGGGCCTTTTCCGGTTTGACGGCGCCGCTGGTCACACGGTTGGGCATCTGGCTGTACTGCACGCTGCCAAATGAACCTTCGGTGTTGGCGTAGAGGTTCCAGCTGTCGGTCAGGTGATAGAGCACGTTCAACGCCGGCAGCGCGGTGTTGTAGTCGCCCTTGTATTTGACGTTGGTCAGGTTGTTGGTTTGCTGGGACTCGATCATCTCGTAGCGGATGCCCGGCGTGATGGTCCATTTGCCGATATCAATCCGGTCATCGACGAAGAAGGCATTGGCTTCGGTACCGCCACGGGTGTCACGGTCGTTGCGGCTGTCGGTGGTGGGGATTTGTTGGTTGGTGGCAATGGGTGTGCGGTAACGCAGTTCGTGGCCGGCCTCATTGATATAGCGGTAGCCCACGCCCACTTCATGGCTGGTAGGGCCCAGGTCGAAGCCTTGGGCGAAGCGGGTTTCGATACCACGTACCCAATACTCGCGCGGCGATAGCGAGAGGAAGGTGCCCTGGTCGAGGTAGCCGCTGCGCAGTGTCTTGGTGAAGAAGCTGTTGACGGTGAATTCGCGACGGTCTTGCTCGTAGCGGTAACCGACGTTGAACATCGTGCGGCGGCCCCAGAATTTGTCGTAGGGGCGGGTGGACTGATACGGATCAGCCTTGTAGTCCTTGACGTTCAAGCCCCCAGGCATATCGGCCTGGCCTTCGTAGTACTGCGCCATGGCATTGAAGCTGTTGGCTTCGTCCAGTTGGTATTTGCCCTTGAGGATCAGGTCGTCAATGCGCGTGTTGCTGTTTTCACGCCAGTCGCCGCCACGGGTGCCGGAATACAAGATCGCGCCGCCCAGGCCGTTGTCGGCAGTGCCGCCGGCCAGCAGGTTGCCGGTGGTCTTGAAGCCATCGTGGCTGGAAGACGGGCTGGTTTCAGTCTGGAGTCCGCCTTTGACGGTGGGCGCATCCGGGATCGCGCGGGTCACGAAGTTGACCACACCGCCCACGTTCTGCGGGCCGTAACGCACCGCGCCGCCGCCGCGTACCACGTCCACCGCGTCCATGTTGCCCATGCTGATGGGCGCGAACGAAAGCTGCGGCTGGCCATAGGGTGCGAAGGGCACCGGGATGCCGTCCATCAATACCGTGGAGCGCGACGCCAAGCGCGGGTTGAGGCCGCGAATACCGAAGTTCAGCGCCATGTCGTGGCTGCCGGTGCCGTTGTTTTCCGGGGCGTTGACGCCGGGGATGCGGTTGAGCACATCGCGAGCCTGGGTGGCGCCCTGGCGTTCGAATTCTTCGCGGCGGATCACGTCACGGGCACCCGGGTGTTCGAACACATTGGTTTGCGCAGCGTCACCGAGCCAGTCGCCGACCACGCTGGACGTGCCCAGTTCGAGAGTGGCGGGGGCATTGGCCGGTTGCAGGCTGTAGGCATTGTCACCCTCCGCACGGGCTTGCAAGCCGGTGCCTTCCAGCAGTTTCTGCAGACCGTCAGCCGCGCTGAAGTTGCCCGACAGGCCCCGGCTCTGCATACCTGCTGTGACTTCGGACCCGAACGAAATCAACACGCCGGCTTCGCGACCAAATTGGTTCAGTGCGGTTTCCAGCGAGGTCGGTGCGATGTGGTAAGGCTTGGCCTCGGCGGCCATCACAGCGGGCAGCACGGTAAGACTCAAGCTGGCGCCAAGTAGGAGTTGGCGCAGGGTGCGGGCAAGAAGCGTCGGTTGCTGGGGCATGAAGAGCGGTCCTGAGAAGGAAGGATCAAGGTGGCTTTCCTTCTCTGTCACGCGAGGTGTGGAAAACGGCTCACACTTTTTGTAAATACATTCAGGCGCGTGCCTGGACCGTCACCCAGTAACGGGTAAAGCGCCGCACCTTGACCGGCAGGCTGACTTCCAGCAGGTCGAGAATGCGTTCGCTGTCATCCAGCGGGTAGCTTCCGGAGATCAGCAGGTTGGCCACCTGCGGATCGCAATTGAGCTGGCCACGGCGATAACGGCCCAGCTCGCCGAGGAAGTCTTCCAGGCGCATGTGCGCGGCCATCAGCATGCCATCGGCCCAGGCGCCGCTGTTGGCGTCGGTAGGGCGCGGCGTGTCCCAGCCTTTGCGGGTGAAATTGACCTGGTGCGCGGCCTGGACTGTCAGCGGCAGGCCGGTGTAGGTGTTGGGCATGACCTCGACCTGGCCGTCGAGCACTGCCAGTTGGGTGTGGTCGTTGAACTGGCGCACGTTCAGGCGCGCCGCCTGGCTGGTGAGCAGGCCCTGGCCCGTCAGGACGTTGAGCGGCGCGCTGCCTTTAATGCCGGTCAGCAGGATCTCGCCTTCGAGCAGGCGGATCAGCCGCTGTTGACCGTCGAAATGCACATCCACGGCGCTGCCGGTATTGAGCTGCAATTGGCTGCCATCGGCGAGTTGCACCTTGCGGCGCTGGCCGACCGGGCTGCGGTAATCGGCGGTCAGTGGCGGCAGGATATGTTGCTGGCGCAAGCTCCAGGCAGCGGCGGAGCCGGCACCGAGGATCAACAACAGCTTGAGCGCCTGGCGACGGCTGGTGGACGTCGGCGCGTTTAATGCCGCGTGAGCCAGTGGCGAAGGCATGCCGCGCAGTCGCTGGTTGACGCGCTGCATATGGTCCCACGCACGCTGATGCTCGCTGTGGGCATTCAGCCATTGCTGCCAGGCCGCTTGCTGGCGCGGGTTGAGGGCGCCTTGCTGCATTTCCATCAGCCAGTGCACGGCTTGTTCGGCGACTTGGGTCGAGATATTCATAAGGCGAAGTAGCAGCGCATGGCGGCTTTGGTCAGGTGGCGTTTGACGGTAGCGATGGAAATGCCCAATTCGGCGCCGATTTGCGCGTAGGTCAAGCCATCGAGTTGGGCCAGCAGGAACGCACGCTTGACCTGGATTGGCAGGCCGTCGAGCAGTTGGTCCAACTCGACCAGCGTTTGCAGAATGATCGCGCGTTCTTCCTCGGACGGTGCGACGTGTTCGGGCATTTGCGCCAGGGCGTCGAGGTAGGCGCGTTCCAGGTCCTGGCGGCGGTAGAAATTGAACAGCACGCGCTTGGCGATAGTGGTGAGGAACGCGCGAGGCTCGACCAGCGTGGGTGTTTCGCGTGCGGTGAGCACACGAATGAAGGTGTCTTGCGCCAGGTCGGCCGCACTTTCCGGGCAGCCGAGTTTGCGTCGCAACCAGCCGGTCAGCCAGTGGTGATGGTCGTTGTACAGAACTTCGACGGTGGTGGACGGCTGCAACGGAATCACCCTTCGCTACGAGCATGCGAGCATCGGCACGCTTTAGAGAACAAGAATTGTTCGCATTGTAGGCGGCCCGATACCGTTCGGCAATCCGCCAGCACGGGTGTTTCATCCGTTCTGTTTTGCTTATGAGAATATTTATCATTAATATTGCGGCCTGATGAACCTGGCGCCTCCTGCATGAAAAGCAAAACCTCACTTCCCGCGCTCTACCGTCTGGCCGTCACCTCACGTGTGCTGGCAGCCGTGGTAGGCGGCTACCTGATGGCCTCATTGGCCGCCATCTGCCTGGCGTTGTGGATGCCCACTTCCCGCGCCGATGCGGTGATCACCGGGATGATGAGTTCGTTTGTGTTCTACCTGCTGGCGGTGCTCTGGTGTTTCGCCTGCCGCACCGCGTGGCGCGCCTGGTTTGGGGTGATGCTGCCAAGCGCAGCCTTTGCCACCCTGGCGGGCGTTGGGCTGTGGATGGCGCGCACATGAAAGAGGGCTTCCGCCAGGCCATGGCCTGGTTGCACACCTGGGCCGGATTGATCTTTGGCTGGCTGCTGTTTGCGATTTTTCTGACGGGGACCTTGTCGTATTTCAAGGATGAAATCAGTCATTGGATGCAGCCCGAAGTACAGGCTCACCCGCTGGACGATGCGCGCAGCCTCGGTGTTGCCCAATCCTATCTGCAGCAGCAGGCGCCTAATGCCGCGCGCTGGTTCATCACCTTGCCAGACAGCCGCGACCCCGGGTTGTCGGTGATGTGGCAAGACAAGATCGACCCAAGCAAACGCGGTAATTTCATCCAGAAAACCCTCGACCCGGTGACCGGCCAAGCGCTAGAAGCGCGTGAAAGCATGGGCGGCGAGTTCTTCTATCGTTTCCACTACCAACTGCAAATGCCCCACCCGTGGGGACGTTGGTTGTCGACCACCGCCGCGATGGTGATGTTCGTCGCGTTGATCACCGGCATCATCACCCACAAGAAAATCTTCAAGGACTTTTTCACCTTCCGTCCCCGCAAGGGCCAACGTTCTTGGCTCGATGGGCATAACGCGGTGGGTGTGCTGGTGCTGCCGTTCCACTTGATGATCACCTACAGCAGCCTGGTTATTTTTATGACCCTGGTGATGCCTGCACCCATCCTCGCCTCGTACGGCAATGACACGCGGGCCTTCTTCAATGATGTGTTTCCGGCCACCAACGCAGCGCCTGCGCTCGGGCAGCCCGGGCAACTGATGCCGCTGGTGCCGATGTATGAGCAAGCTAGGGCGCAATGGGCGGGCGGACACGTCGGGCGCATTGCGGTGAACAACCCCGGTGATGTGAACGCGTCTGTCAATGTGTTCCGGGCCGGTGCCGATCGTGTGGTGCATGATTTCGGCAGCACCGTGTCGTTTAATGGTCACACCGGCGAGTTGCTGCGTGTGAGTGCCGAGCAATCCTTGCCGGCGGTGATCGGCGGCAGTTTCTACGGCTTGCACATGGGCCATTTCGCCGGCCCGGTGCTGCGCTGGCTGTACTTTATCTGCGGCCTGGCAGGCACGGCGATGATCGGCACCGGGCTGGTGATCTGGCTCGGCAAACGCCAACTCAAACACGCTAAAACCGGGGTGATGCCGTTCGAGTTGCGGCTGGTGGAAGTGCTGAACATCGCCAGCATGTCCGGGCTGATGATCGCCATTGCGGCGTTCTTCTGGGCCAATCGCCTGCTGCCGGTGAGTTTCGCCGAACGTTCTGCCTGGGAAGTGCAAACCTTCTTCATCGCCTGGGGCCTGAGCCTGCTACACGCCATCCTGCGCCGTGGCCGCCAGGGTTGGGTCGAGCAATTGAGCTTCGGCGCGTTGCTGTTTATCGCGATCCCATTGCTCAACGCGTTGACCACGCCTTACCACCTGGGCACTTCACTGGCCCGTGGCGACTGGGCCATGGCCGGCTTCGACCTGACTTGCCTGGCCAGCGGCGTGTTCCTCGGCTGGGCTGCGTGGAAAATGCAGCACCGTGCCGCTGCGCAACCCAAGGCCGAGCGTGCACGCTCGTTGACGCTCAAGCAGGAGGCGCACTGAATGCTCCTCTCGCTGCTGATGTGCTACGCCGGGTTTACCGCGCTGTGCCTGTCCACCGACCGTCACCACGGCGAGTTGCTGCACAGCAAACCTTCTGCGCGCCGGCGTCTGGGTTTGCGCGCGACGGGGTGGCTGTTGCTGATCGTGTCGATCTGGCCGGCTGTGAGTGTGGCGGGCTGGGGCCAGGGCCTGGTGGAGTGGTGCGCAGTGTTGATGCTCAGTGCGTTGCTGTTGGTGTTGCTGTTGCCGTACCGGCCAAGGCTGGCCTTGATCCTGGCGGGCGTCAGCCTACTGGCCAGCCCTGTTGCGGCCTTTGCCACTCTCTGAGCCTATTCGATGATGATCAGCACTCCGCCTGAATCCCAAGACAGCCAGCACGTTGATGCGGCGGGCGGACGTGCGCATTTCTTGCAGGTGTTCTTGTCCCAGCGTTCGCAGATGGAGGCGCTGGTCAGCCGACGTGTCGGCTGTCGCGCCACGGCGGCGGACCTGGTGCAGGATTTGTTCCTGCGTTTCTGGCGTCGGCCGCTGGTACAGGTCGAGGAGCTCAGCACCTATCTGCTGCGTTGTGCCGGCAATATCGCCATCGACCACCTACGCAGCGAAGGCGCCCGTGTGCGCAGTAGCGAAGGTTGGTTGCCAGAGCAACAGGATAACCAGGGTTCCGAACCCCAGGCCGCGCTGGAAGCGGGCAATGATTTGCGCCATGTCGAAGCTGCGTTGCGCAGCTTGCCGGAGCGCACTCGGCAGATATTTCTGCTCAATCGCATTCACGGCCGCAAGTACGCGGAAATCGCCAAGGCCATGGGGTTGTCCCAAAGTGCCGTGGAAAAACATATGATGCGTGCCCTCGAAGCTTGCAAGGCCAGCCTTCGTGAACCATCGCCTCCACGCACGCCAGGGAAAGCCTCGTGAACCTCACCCCCACGCCCGACCAGGAACAAGCCGCCCTGGCCTGGCTGAGCCTGCTGCACGATCAACCCAGCAGCGGCGACCAGGCCACGCTCAGCCAATGGCTGCGGGCTGACCCTGCGCACGTCGAGGCCTATTCACAGGCCCAGGTGTTGTGGGAGTTGAGCGAAGTGCCAGCGCGCCAACTGGCGAACGAAGACGCCCTGGCCTTGCAGCGTTACCTCAGCGCGATGAATACCTCGAAACGCTCGCGGGTGGTGCGTTGGTCTGGCGCATTGGCCATGGCGGCGTGCCTGCTGGTGATGGTGTCCATGGGCGCCGGTTGGCAGCCTTCGCGTTGGGTTGATGACTTCGGTGCCGACTATGTGAGCGCACCTGGAGAAGTGAAAACCGTCACCTTGGCCGACCAGTCCCAAGTGACCCTGGATGCCGACAGCGCGATTGCTGTGGATTTCAGCCAGGGCGAGCGGCATATCCAATTGCGTCGCGGCGCGGGTTTTTTCAGCGTGACTCACACGGGCCAATCGTTTGTAGTGGAGGCGGGCAGCGGTGAAGCGCGGGTGCTCGGCACACAATTTGAAGTGCGCCTGCAACCGGCGGGCGCCCAGGTGACTGTGTTATCGGGAAAGGTGGGTGTGACGCCTTCCAAGCAAGGCCAGCAGCAAATTCTGACGGCCGGCCAGCAAGTGGCCTATGCCGAGGGTGTTGCCGACATAATGCATCCGGTGGACAGCGAATCCCGCCTGGCGTGGCGTGACGGTTGGCTCAACTACTACAAGGCACCGCTGGCCGATGTGATCCAGGACCTGGGCCGTTACTACCCTGGCCGCATCCTGTTGCTCAATAAAGAAATGGGCGCCAAGCGCGTCAGCGGTAGCTTCCCGAGCAAAGACCCGCAAGCGGTGCTGAACGCGTTGCAGGCGGTACTCGGTTTTGAGCAGCACAACGTATTGGGGCGGATGATCGTGGTGCGCTGATTACTTAAGCGCGGCCATGATTTTTTCGGGGCTGTATTCGCGGATCAACGTGCCGTTTACGTCCACAAATGGAATGCCACCGCCCCCCAGTGCCTCATACGCCTTGCGCGCCTGGGCGTCCTTCTCGATATCGAGCGCCTGGTATGGGATGCCCTTTTGGTCCAGGAAGCGACGGATCTGCTTGCAGTAGCCGCACCATTCGGTGGAATAGAGCACCACCCGCGCCGAAGCCCGGACTTGCTCTGGCGCCACCTGCGATGGGTTGAACACCCGCTCGATCTTGCCCCAGTTCTGGATTACCACCACCACCAGCAAGACCAGCAGGACCTTCTTGAAAACCCCGCCAAGCATCAGTTACGGCGCTTGAGCTGGTCGGTCAGTTGGGTCGGCAGGCCCTTGATGATCAGCGTGCCGGCGGCTTCGTCGTATTCGATCTTGTCGCCCAGCAGGTGCGCTTCAAAGCTGATCGACAAACCTTCGGCACGCCCGGTGAACCGGCGGAACTGGTTGAGGGTGCGCTTATCTGCCGGAATTTCCGGTGACAGACCGTAGTCCTTGTTGCGGATGTGGTCGTAGAACGCTTTAGGCCGATCTTCATCGATCAGACCCGACAGTTCCTCCAAGCCCATGGGCTCGCCGAGCTTGGCCTGGCTGCTGGCGTAATCCACCAGGGTCTTGGTTTTTTCGCGGGCGGACTCGTCCGGCAGGTCTTCGCTTTCGACGAAGTCACTGAAGGCCTTGAGCAGGGTGCGGGTTTCGCCTGGGCCGTCAACGCCTTCCTGGCAGCCGATAAAGTCGCGGAAGTACTCCGAGACCTTCTTGCCGTTCTTGCCCTTGATAAACGAGATGTACTGCTTGGACTGCTTGTTGTTCTGCCACTCGGAGACGTTGATGCGCGCCGCCAGGTGCAGTTGGCCGAGGTCCAGGTGACGTGAAGGGGTCACGTCCAGTTCATCGGTCACCGCCACGCCTTCGCTGTGGTGCAGCAGGGCGATGGCCAGGTAGTCGGTCATGCCTTGTTGGTAGTGGGCAAACAGCACGTGGCCGCCGGTGGAGAGGTTCGACTCCTCCATCAGCTTTTGCAGGTGTTCGACCGCCGTACGGCTGAAGGTGGTGAAATCCTGGCCACCGTCGAAATATTCCTTCAACCAGCCGCTGAACGGGTGCGCGCCGGACTCGGCATGGAAGAAACCCCAGGCCTTGCCTTGTTTGGCGTTATAGCTCTCGTTGAGGTCGGCAAGCATGTTCTCGATAGCGGCGGATTCGGACAGCTCTGAATCGCGAGCGTGAAGAACTGCAGGTGTGCCGTCGGGTTTTTTGTCGATCAGGTGGACGATGCAATGACGGATCGGCATGGGCTTCTCGGCTGGTTGATAGGGGAGCGGTTGCCTCCCCGAAAAGTCGACCAGTGTACCGCACCCGTTGGCCAAGGCACCCGTCGAAGGGCGTTTTGGACACTCTCCGACGGGGCATATGCCTTTTTTTCACGGTTTAGAGCGATAAAGCTGACCAAATGGCTAGGTAGAAGCGGATATTTCCCCGTCTCTGTGCTAGTTTTGCCCCGTCTTACGCCAAGTCTCGGCGTTAAGCGTGCATTCAGCATCTGTCAGGTCGAACCAATCCCCGTTTCAAGCATCTATAACCCCGATCTCCGTGGTTATAGCCGGGGGTGCCAGGCCATGACGGTCGGGCTCGACGGCTGACACTGCACTCTGCAATCCATATGAATTTGATAGGGAAGGAACACCACAATGGCTATTACTAAAGACCAACTGATCGCTGACCTGGCTGAAGCAGTAGACGCACCGAAAACTACCGTGCGCGCCCTGCTGGACCAACTGAGCCAAGTTGTTGCCGATCAGCTGGAAAACGGCGGCGAAATCACTCTGCCAGGCGTTGGCAAACTGAAAGTGACCGAGCGTCCTGCCCGTACTGGCCGTAACCCTTCGACTGGCGCTGCCATCGAAATCGCTGCCAAGAAAGTTATCAAGCTGGTTGTGGCCAAAGGCCTGACCGACGCTGTTAACAAGTAAGACGCAGCAAAAAAAACCGTGCTCCGGAGCGATCCGGGCACGGTTTTTTGTTGCCTGCGATTTGTAGGCGCAGGTTCACTGTAGTGAGCGGGCTTGCACCCGCGCTGGGTGGCGAAGCCGCCCCAAATCCAGACACCCTCGGTCTACCTGTAAGACTGCGGCGCCCTTATTGGGGCGGCTGCGCCACCCAGCGCGGGGCAAGCCCGCTCACTACAAGGGTTTAGTCGCGAACCCAGCGTTGGCGCCAGATCTGCTGCTCATTCTTGGTCTGGAAGGTCCAGGCGACGAAGCGGCTTTGCTTCTGGCCTTGGGACATTTCCACCACCTGGCTCTCCAGCACGCCAGCCTTTTTCAGGGCCGTCTCGATCGCGGGCAAATTTGACGCTTTCGACACCAGGGTGCTGAACCACAACACCTTGTGGGCAAAGTGCGCGCTCTCGGCGATCAATTGCGTCACGAAACGCGCTTCACCGCCTTCACACCACAACTCGGCCGATTGGCCACCGAAGTTCAGCACCGGCAATTTGCGCTTGGGATCAGCCTTGCCCAAGGCGCGCCACTTACGTTCGCTGCCCTTGGTGGCTTCGTCCATGGACGCATGGAACGGTGGGTTGCACATGGTCAGGTCAAAGCGCTCACCCGGCTCCAGCAAGCCCAGCAGGATCTGCTTGGGGTTGGTTTGCTGACGCAGTTGGATGACCTTGCTCAGGTCATTGGACTGCACGATGGCCTTGGCTGCGGCTACAGCGATTGGGTCGACTTCCGAACCCAGGAAGTTCCAGCGGTACTCCATATAGCCAATCAGCGGGTAGACGCAGTTGGCGCCCATACCGATGTCCAACACCTTGACGATGGAGCCACGCGGAACCTTGCCGTCGTTGTTGCTGGCCAACAGGTCGGCGAGGAAATGCACGTAGTCCGCACGCCCTGGCACCGGCGGGCACAGGTAGTCGGCCGGGATGTCCCAGTGCTGGATGCCATAGAAGGACTTGAGCAGCGCCCGGTTGAACACCCGCACCGCATCCGGGCTGGCGAAGTCGATGCTTTCTTTGCCATACGGGTTGATGATCACGAACTTCGCCAATTCTGGCGTGGTCTTGATCAGCGCCGGGAAGTCGTAACGGCCCGTGTGGCGGTTGCGCGGGTGCAGGGTGGCCTCTTTGCGCGGCACTACCGGTTTGGCTGTGGCGGCGGTTTTAGGCTTCTTGCGTGGAGGCTTGGGCGTGCTGGGGGCGGTCATGATGATTCTGGTGTTGGCTCAATGTGGCGAGCATTGTCACACATCCTGAGGCTGTCCCGGTCAAATGTGGGAGCTGGCTTGCCTGCGATAGCATCCACTCGGTCGGGCTGATGGACCAAGTCGCCTGCATCGCAGGCAAGCCAGCTCCCACATTGATCGGGTTTTCAAGGCATAAAAAAAGAGGCCCGAAGGCCTCTTTTTTACACAGGTTCCAGCTTACAGGCTGGAAATCCGCGCATGTTGCTCCGCCAGTTTGCCCAAGGCTTGTTCAGCCTCGGCCAGCTTGGCGCGTTCCTTGTCGATCACTTCGGCTGGCGCCTTGTCGACGAACGCCGCGTTGGACAGCTTGCCGCCCACTCGCTGCACTTCGCCTTGCAGGCGTGCAATTTCCTTGTCGAGTCGGGCCAGTTCGGCACCCTTGTCGATCAGGCCAGCCATTGGCACCAGCACTTCCATCTCGCCGACCAGAGCGGTAGCGGACAGTGGCGCTTCAGCATCAGCCGCCAATACGGTGATGGATTCCAGCTTCGCCAGCTTCTTGAGCAGCGCATCGTTCTCAGCAAGACGACGCTGGTCTTCGGCACTGGCGTTCTTCACGAACACGGCCAATGGCTTGCCCGGGCCGATGTTCATCTCGGCGCGGATGTTGCGCGTGCCGAGCATCAGGGTCTTGAGCCATTCGATATCGCTTTCGGCGGCCTCATCAATGCGCGCTTCGTTGGCCACTGGCCAAGGTTGCAGCATGATGGTCTTGCCTTCGATACCGGCCAGCGGCGCCAGGCGCTGCCAGATTTCTTCGGTGATGAACGGCATGAACGGATGCGCCAGGCGCAGGGCCACTTCCAGCACGCGTACCAGGGTGCGACGGGTACCGCGCTGGCGTTCGATCGGCGCATTTTCATCCCACAGCACGGGCTTGGACAGTTCCAGGTACCAGTCGCAATATTGGTTCCAGATGAACTCGTACAGGGCCTGTGCGGCCAGGTCGAAACGGAACTGGTCGAGCTGGCGGGTCACTTCGGCTTCGGTGCGCTGCAGCTGCGAGATGATCCAGCGATCGGCCAGGGACAGCTCGACCGCTTCGCCGTTCTGGCCGCAGTCTTCGCCTTTATCCAGCACGTAGCGTGCGGCGTTCCAGATCTTGTTGCAGAAGTTGCGATAGCCTTCGACGCGGCCCATGTCGAACTTGATGTCGCGACCGGTGGACGCCAGCGAGCAGAAGGTGAAGCGCAGGGCGTCGGTGCCGTAGCTGGCGATGCCGTCGGCGAACTCGTCGCGGGTCTGCTTCTCGATCTTCTTCGCCAGTTTTGGCTGCATCAGGCCCGAGGTGCGTTTTTGCACCAGGGTTTCCAGGTCGATGCCGTCGATGATGTCCAGCGGGTCCAGGACGTTGCCCTTGGACTTGGACATCTTCTGGCCCTGGCCATCGCGCACCAGGCCATGCACGTAAACAGTCTTGAACGGTACCTGCGGGGTGCCGTCCTCGTTCTTCACCAAGTGCATGGTCAGCATGATCATCCGGGCAACCCAGAAGAAAATGATGTCGAAGCCGGTAACCAGCACATCGGTGGAGTGGAATTTCTTGAGGAATTCTGTCTGCTGCGGCCAGCCCAGTGTGGAGAAGGTCCACAGGCCCGAGCTGAACCAAGTGTCCAGTACGTCGTTGTCCTGTTGCAGCGCAACGTCGTCACCGAGGTTGTGCTTGGCACGCACTTCGGCCTCGTCGCGGCCTACATAGACCTTGCCGGACTCGTCATACCAGGCAGGAATACGGTGGCCCCACCACAGCTGACGGCTGATGCACCAATCCTGGATGTCACGCATCCACGAGAAGTACATGTTCTCGTACTGTTTTGGCACGAACTGGATGCGGCCATCTTCCACGGCAGCGATGGCAGGTTCTGCCAGCGGTTTGGTGGAGACGTACCACTGGTCGGTCAGCCACGGCTCGATGATGGTGCCAGAGCGGTCGCCCTTCGGCACTTTCAGGCCGTGGTCGTCCACGCTCACCAGCAGGCCGGCGGCGTCGAAGGCGGCAACGATCTGCTTACGCGCTTCGAAACGGTCGAGGCCGGCGTATTCGGCCGGGATCTTGCCGTCGATGCTTTCGTTCAGCGTGCCGTCCAGGTTGAACACCTGGCAGGCGGGCAGCACGGCGGCGTTCTTGTCGAAGATGTTCAGCAGCGGCAGGTTGTGGCGCTTGCCGACTTCGTAGTCGTTGAAATCGTGGGCCGGGGTGATTTTCACGCAGCCGGTGCCGAATTCAGGGTCGCAGTAGTCGTCGGCGATGATCGGGATGCGACGGCCAACCAGTGGCAATTCGACGAATTTGCCGATCAGTGCCTGGTAGCGTTCGTCGTTCGGGTTAACGGCAACGGCGGCGTCGCCGAGCATGGTTTCCGGACGCGTGGTGGCGACGATCAGGTAGTCGTTGCCCTCGGCAGTCTTGGCGCCGTCAGCCAGCGGGTACTTGAGGTTCCACAGGAAACCTTTTTCGTCGTGGTTTTCCACTTCGAGGTCGGAAATCGCCGTGTGCAACTTGGTGTCCCAGTTGACCAGACGCTTGCCGCGGTAGATCAGGCCGTCTTCATGCAGGCGCACGAAGGCTTCTTTCACGGCTTCCGACAGGCCGTCGTCCATGGTGAAGCGCTCGCGGCTCCAGTCTACGGACGAGCCGAGGCGACGGATCTGACGGCTGATGTTGCCGCCGGACTGGTCTTTCCATTCCCAGATTTTTTCCAGGAATTTCTCACGGCCCAGGTCGTGACGGCTCTGGCCGGTGGCTTCAAGTTGGCGTTCCACCAGCATCTGGGTGGCGATACCGGCGTGGTCGGTGCCCGGTTGCCACAGGGTGTTGCGGCCCTGCATGCGGCGGAAACGGATCAACGCATCCATGATCGCATTGTTGAAGCCATGGCCCATGTGCAGGCTGCCAGTGACGTTCGGTGGCGGAATCATGATGGTGTAGGAATCGCCCGCGCCTTGCGGGGCGAAATAATTCTCGGATTCCCAGGTGTTGTACCAGGAAGTTTCGATGGCGTGCGGCTGGTAGGTCTTATCCATGCGCGGCGGGACCCTAGTTGGCATTTATTCAGGAAAGCCGGCAAGTATAACGGGGCAGGGCGTGGAGGGCGAGTTGAAGACGGTCTAAAGGTCGATGCCAAACCAATGTGGGAGCTGGCTTGCCTGCGATAGCGGTATGCCAGTCAATTAAGGTATTGACTGAGAAACCGTTATCGCAGGCAAGCCAGCTCCCACAGGGAATCTATGCAAGTCTCAGGATTGGTACTGGCTCAGCAACCGCTCCATTCGCGCATCCAGCCGACGCTTGATCTCGGTTTCGATATGCGGGGCAAAGTCATCGATCACGTCTTGCATGATCAACTGCGCGGCGGCGCGCAGTTCGTTGTCCAGGTGCAGCAGCAGGGCGTCAGGCGCCTTTTCAGCAGGGGCGGGTTCGACAGCGGGTGGGGGTGCAACGGGCTCCGGCGCAGCGGGCTTGGCATTGACCATGTCGAACAGCAGCGGAATCTGTACCTCGCCATCGACCGATTCGGTCAGCAGCGGCGGTTGCAAGTCATCATCACCCAGCAACTGGCGGATCGACTCAAGGTCATCCAGCAGGTGGTCGTCTTTTTTAAGGTTGGGAGTGTCCATCATTTACTCAAAGTCGTTGTAGCCGGTGATCCTGCAAAGGATAGCCCTGTTCGCGATAGAAACGGAAACTCTCCCGCGCCGCCTGACGAATAGCCGGGTCTTCCACCACCACCTCTGCCACGCGGGCAAACGCCTTGGCGAACGGCGGCACTTTCAGGTCCAGGTTCACCAGCAGGTCATGGTGATCGCCGCAACTTTCGCCCAAACCCAGGACGACAAGGCTTTCGGGTTCGGACTCGGCAGGGCCATGGGGCACGAAGCTTTCGCCCTTGAAGCGCCACAGGCGTGCGTCGAGTTCGTCGCGTTGGGCGGCATCGCTGCAATGCAGGTAGATACGGTGGCCCATGCGCCAGGCTTTTTCGGTGAGTTTGCAGGCAAAGTCCAGGCGCGCGAGCGGGTCGGCGCTGGGCAATATATAGAAGTCGACTTGGGTCATTGCGGTTCCTGAGACCGGAGCGGCGTAATGGCCGCTCCGGAATCTTCAGTTTCAGGCCTTGGCGCGGTCCAGCAGGTACTGGGTCAACAGGGGGACTGGGCGGCCAGTGGCGCCTTTGTCCTTGCCGCCGCTGGTCCAGGCGGTACCGGCGATGTCCAGGTGAGCCCAATTGAAGTTCTTGGCAAAACGCGACAGGAAGCAGGCCGCCGTGATGGTGCCGGCTTTCGGGCCGCCGATGTTGGCGATGTCAGCGAATGGGCTGTCCAGCTGTTCCTGGTACTCATCGAACAGCGGCAGTTGCCAGGCGCGGTCGTCGGCAGCCTTGCCGGCGCTGAGCAGTTGCTCGATCAGCTCGTCATTGTTGCCCAGCAGGCCCGAAGTGTGGGAGCCCAGCGCAACGATGCAGGCACCGGTCAGGGTGGCGATGTCGATCACCGCTTGCGGCTTGAAGCGCTCGGCGTAGGTCAGTGCATCGCACAGCACCAGGCGGCCTTCGGCGTCGGTGTTGAGGATCTCGACAGTCTGGCCGCTCAGGGTAGTAACGATGTCGCCCGGACGCGCCGCACCGCCACTTGGCATGTTCTCGGCGCAGGCCAGGATGCACACCAGGTTGATCGGCAGCTTGAGTTCCAGCACGGCGCGCAGGGTACCGAATACGCTGGCGGCGCCGCCCATGTCGTACTTCATCTCGTCCATGCCCAAGCCTGGCTTGAGGCTGATGCCGCCAGTGTCGAAGGTGATGCCTTTACCCACCAGGGCGTAGGGCTTCTCGGACTTCTTGCCGCCGTTGTATTGCATCACGATCAAGCGTGGCGGCTGGTCGCTGCCTTGGCCCACGGCGTAGAACGAGCCCATGCCCAGTTCCTTGATCTTCTTCTCGTCCAGGACTTCAACCTTGAGACCCTTGAACTCCTTGCCCAGCGCCTTGGCCTGTTCGCCCAGGAACGTGGGGTGGCAGATGTTCGGCGGCAGGTTGCCCAGGTCGCGGGTGAACGACATACCATTGGCGATGGCTGTCGCGTGTGTCACGGCGCGCTCGACTTCAGCCTGGGCGGCCTTGATGGTCAGCAAGGTGATTTTTTTCAGGGCGCGGGGTTCGGCCTTGGTGCTCTTGAACTGGTCGAAGAGATAGCCGCCGTCCACCAGGCTTTCTGCCAGCAGGCGGGTCTTGCCGTAGCTGTCGCGGCCTTTTACGACGACTTCATCCAGCGCCAGGGTCGCATCGCTGCCGCCCAGGCCCTTGAGGGTGTTGAGGATGCCACTGATGATCTTGCGGAACGGACGGTCGCCCAGTTCGGCGTCCTTGCCCACGCCCACCAGCAATACGCGGTCGGCCTTGAGGTTGGGCAGGCTTTGCAGCAGCAGGCTCTGGCCGACTTTGCCGGCCAGGTCGCCGCGCTTGAGGACTGCGCTGATCGCGCCGCCGCTCAGTTCGTCGAGTTGCTTGGCGGCAACGCCGAGCTTGCGGCCTTCGCCAATGGCGACCACGAGGGTGGCGGTTTTCAACGTTTCGGGGCTAACGCTTTTTACAACCAATTCCATTTTCGGGTCCCTTATAAAGGTCGGAGAGCCTTGCGTCTGTACGCAGGCTTTAATGCTTGGCAACTGTGTAAGTCGCCAGCGACAAAGGCCGCAGTTTGAACCTCGCCGACGGAGCCTGACAACCCTTGCCGGCAGCTTTGTGCATGTGCGCAGAGCTTGCTCCGTGACAGGCGCAGCCAATCACAGGATAATGCGCCATCTTTTTAGCCGGCCCCTTCAAAAGGGCTGACTCGGTATGCTTGCTTGTTTGGCCGCCTTAGCCTGACAACCCTGGAGTGTCTGGTTTGATCGTCTTCCGTTATCTGTCCCGCGAAGTCCTGTTGACCCTGAGTGCCGTGAGTGCGGTGCTGCTGGTCATCATCATGAGTGGTCGTTTCGTCAAATACCTGGCCCAGGCTGCCTCTGGCGCCCTGGACCCAGGCTCGCTGTTCCTGATCATGGGCTTTCGCCTGCCGGGCTTTTTGCAGCTGATCCTGCCATTGGGCCTGTTTCTCGGGATCCTGCTGGCATACGGACGCCTGTACCTCGAAAGCGAAATGACCGTGCTCTCGGCCACCGGCATGAGCCAGCAACGTCTGCTGGGCATGACCATGATCCCGGCCGCCGGCGTCGCGCTGATCGTGGCCTGGCTGAGCCTGAGCCTGGCCCCTCAGGGCGCCATGCAGTTCCAGCTGGTATTGAACAAGCAGGACGCGATGACCGAGTTCGACACCCTCGAACCCGGCCGTTTCCAGGCACTCAATGACGGCTCGCGTGTGACCTACACCGAGACCCTGACCGAAGACCGCGCCAACCTCGGCGGTGTGTTCATCTCCGAGAAACGCCTGGGGCAAGACAAGAAAGACCGTGGCATCTCCGTGCTGGTGGCCGATTCGGGGCGCCAGGAAGTGCGCCCGGACGGTAGTCGCTACCTGATCCTGGAAAACGGCTACCGCTATGACGGCAGCCCTGGCCAAGCGGATTACCGCGCCATCAAGTACGACACCTATGGCGTAATGCTGGCGCGCCCTGACGTGAGCGACGAGGTGACTGACCGCGACGCCATCCCTACCTCCGATCTGTTCGGCAGTAAGGAATTGCGCTCCATCGCCGAGTTGCAATGGCGTATTTCCCTGCCGCTGCTGGTCTTTATCGTAACGCTGATGGCAGTGCCGCTGTCCCGCGTGAATCCGCGTCAGGGCCGCTTCCTCAAGCTGCTGCCGGCGATTCTGCTGTACATGGCCTACCTCACCATCCTGATTTCCGCCCGCGGCTCCCTGGAGAAAGGCAAGCTCTCGCCGACCCTGGGCCTGTGGTGGGTACACGGGATCTTCCTGGTGATCGGCCTCGGGCTGCTCTACTGGGAACCTATCCGCCTGAAAATGTTGAGCCGTCGTGGCCAGAAGGAGTTGGCTCGTGGCTAAGCTCGATCGCTACATTGGTAGCAGCGTACTGATCGCCATCCTGGCGGTATTGGGCATCATCCTGGGGTTGGCATCGCTGTTTGCCTTCATCGATGAAGTGGGCAACGTCACCGACACCTATACCGTGTGGGACGTGCTCAGCTATGTAGCGCTGACCGCACCGCGTCGCCTGTACGACATGATGCCCATGGCAGCGCTGATCGGTTGCCTGATCGGCCTGGGCAGCCTGGCCAGCAACAGCGAACTAACCATCATGCGCGCTGCCGGTGTTTCCATCGGCCGGATCGTCTGGGCGGTGATGAAACCGATGTTGCTGCTGATGCTGTGCAGCGTGCTGATCGGCGAGTACGTGGCGCCGCCGGCCGAAACCACAGCCCAGGCCAATCGCGCCCTGGCCCAGGGTTCGGGCGATGCTCAAAGCTCCAAGCACGGCCTGTGGCACCGCCAAGGTGATGAGTTCATCCACATCAACGCCGTGCAACCGGGTGGCCTGTTGATTGGTGTGACCCGCTACACCTTCGACAAAGAGCGGCACATGTTGTCGTCCAGTTTCGCCAAACGTGCGCAGTACGGCAGCGATAAGTGGCAACTGACCGACGTCACCACCACTTATTTTCGCAATATCGGCCAAGGCACCAAGGCCAGCACTGAAGTGATCAACGTGCCAACCGAGCAATGGGATATCGCGCTGAAGCCTGAGTTGCTCAATACGGTGGTGATGATCCCGGAAAGCCTGCCGATCTCCGGGTTGTGGGGCTACATCCACTACCTGAAGGACCAGGGCTTGAACAATGGCCGCTACTGGCTGGCGTTTTGGGTCAAGGTGTTGCAGCCGGTGGTGACCGCCGCGCTGGTGTTGATGGCGATCTCGTTCATCTTCGGTCCGTTGCGTTCCGTGACCCTTGGCCAGCGCGTGTTTACTGGCGTGTTGGTAGGTTTTACCTTCCGTATCGCCCAAGACCTGCTCGGCCCGTCGAGCCTGGTGTTCGGGTTCTCGCCGCTGTTTGCGGTGCTGGTGCCGACGGCCATCTGCGCCCTGGCCGGCTTCTGGCTATTGCGCCGAGCCGGTTGATACCGCGCTTATGCTCAAAAAATGCCCCGGTCGAGAGACCGGGGCATTTTTGTTCTGGTCAGCAAAGATGACGTCTGGCCTGAGCATCAGGTACAATTCCCGGCTATTTTTCAGCGGGCAATCTGCCTGCAGCCTTTTTGAGTGTTGATCCGTGAGTGATTTGAGTCATATCCGCAATTTCTCCATCATCGCCCACATTGACCATGGCAAGTCGACGCTGGCCGATCGATTTATCCAGATGTGCGGTGGCCTTGCCGAGCGTGAAATGGAAGCCCAGGTACTGGATTCCATGGACCTCGAACGTGAGCGCGGCATCACCATCAAGGCCCATAGCGTTACCCTGTACTACACCGCAAAAGACGGTATCAAGTACCAGCTGAACTTCATTGACACCCCCGGCCACGTTGACTTCACCTACGAAGTCAGCCGCTCGCTGGCCGCCTGCGAAGGCGCCTTGCTGGTGGTTGACGCCGGCCAGGGCGTAGAAGCCCAGTCCGTTGCCAACTGCTACACCGCGATCGAGCAAGGCCTGGAAGTAATGCCAGTGCTGAACAAGATCGACCTGCCACAGGCCGATCCGGACCGCGTTAAAGAAGAAATCGAAAAAATCATCGGCATTGACGCCACTGACGCCGTCGAGTGCAGCGCCAAGACCGGCCTGGGCGTTGATGAAGTGCTTGAGCGCCTGGTCAAGACCATTCCTGCGCCAACCGGCAATTACGAAGATCCGCTGCAAGCGTTGATCATCGACTCCTGGTTCGACAACTACCTGGGCGTTGTCTCCTTGGTGCGCGTGCGCCACGGCCGCGTGAAGAAGGGCGACAAGATCCTGGTCAAGTCCACCGGCAAGATCCACCTGGTGGACAGCGTCGGTGTATTCAACCCGAAACATACCGCGACCACTGACCTCAAGGCCGGTGAAGTAGGCTTCATTATTGCTGGTATCAAGGACATTCACGGTGCACCGGTGGGTGACACCCTGACCTTGAGCTCCACGCCGGATGTCGACGTGTTGCCGGGCTTCAAACGTATCCAGCCTCAGGTTTACGCCGGCCTGTTCCCGGTCAGCTCCGACGACTTCGAAGACTTCCGCGAAGCCCTGCAAAAACTGACCCTCAACGACTCGTCGTTGCAGTACACCCCGGAAAGCTCCGACGCCCTGGGCTTCGGCTTCCGTTGCGGGTTCCTGGGCATGCTGCACATGGAGATCATCCAGGAGCGCCTCGAGCGCGAATACGACCTGGACCTGATCACCACTGCGCCAACGGTTATTTTTGAGCTGGCGCTGAAAACCGGTGAAACGATTTACGTCGACAACCCGTCAAAGCTTCCGGATCTGTCTTCCATCGAAGACATGCGCGAACCGATCGTGCGGGCCAATATTCTGGTGCCGCAAGAACACCTGGGCAACGTGATTACTCTGTGTATCGAAAAGCGTGGCGTGCAGCACGACATGTTGTTCCTCGGCACCCAGGTGCAAGTGACCTACGATTTGCCGATGAACGAAGTGGTCCTGGACTTCTTCGACCGTCTCAAATCCACCAGCCGCGGCTATGCTTCGCTGGATTACCATTTCGATCGTTATCAATCGGCTAATCTGGTGAAACTGGACGTGCTGATCAACGGCGACAAGGTAGATGCCCTGGCACTGATCGTGCACAAGGACAACGCGCACTACAAAGGTCGCCAGCTGACCGAGAAGATGAAAGAACTGATTCCGCGCCAGATGTTCGACGTCGCGATCCAGGCCGCCATTGGCGGGCAGATCATTGCGCGGACTTCCGTCAAGGCACTCAGAAAGAACGTACTGGCCAAATGCTACGGCGGTGACGTAAGCCGTAAGCGCAAGCTGCTTGAGAAGCAAAAGGCCGGTAAAAAACGCATGAAGCAAGTGGGCAACGTGGAAATTCCACAAGAAGCCTTCCTTGCGGTGCTCAGGTTGGATAGTTAGGTCCTATGTCGCTAAATTTCCCGCTGTTGCTGGTCATCGCCGTTGCCGTTTGCGGTCTCTTGGCGTTGCTCGATCTGGTGTTCTTCGCCCCGCGTCGTCGGGCGGCTATCGCGTCCTATCAGGGCAGCGTCAGCCAGCCCGATGCCGTGGTCGTCGAGAAGCTGAACAAAGAGCCTCTGCTGGTTGAATACGGCAAATCGTTCTTCCCGGTGTTGTTCATCGTGCTGGTGCTGCGTTCGTTCCTGGTGGAACCGTTTCAGATCCCTTCGGGGTCGATGAAACCTACCCTGGACGTGGGTGACTTCATCCTGGTGAACAAGTTTTCCTACGGGATCCGCCTGCCGGTGATCGACAAGAAGATCATCCAAGTCGGTGACCCGCAGCGCGGCGATGTCATGGTGTTCCGCTACCCAAGCGACCCGAACGTCAATTACATCAAGCGCGTGATCGGCCTGCCGGGTGACGTGATTCGCTACACCGGCGACAAGCGCCTGTTCATCAATGGCGAGTCGGTGGCCGAGACCTTGATCGGCTCCGAGCCGAATTCATTGGGCAGCGCCGAGCTGTACCAGGAAAAACTCGGTGCGGTAGAGCATGAAATCCGCAAGGAAATGACGCGCTACCGGGCACAGCCTGATGGTGAATGGAAGGTGCCTGCCGGGCACTACTTCATGATGGGCGACAACCGTGACAACTCCAATGACAGCCGCTACTGGAATGACCCCGCCATTCCCAAGGACCTGCTGGGCATGGTTCCCGACGAGAACATCGTCGGCAAGGCCTTCGCGGTCTGGATGAGTTGGCCAGAATCCAAACTCAGCCACCTGCCGAATTTCTCGCGGGTCGGGCTGATCAAGTAATACAGGCGGCGCTGTGAACACAGCGCCGAATGCTTTTCTGGGGCTTGGACATTTTTCGGCCTCATGCGGTACCAACCAGGATTTGAATTTGAACACTGCGTCAATCGTCGATGGCCGCCGGTGCCACCAACTAGATATGGATAAACCGTGACCGTTTCTCTAGCACGTCTCGAGCGTCAGCTCGGCTACACCTTCAAGGACCAGGAACTGATGGTCCTTGCCCTCACACACCGCAGCTTTGCAGGGCGCAATAACGAGCGCCTGGAATTCCTCGGTGATGCCATTCTCAATTTTGTCGCCGGTGAAGCGCTGTTCGAGCGTTTCCCCCAAGCCCGTGAAGGCCAGTTGTCGCGCTTGCGCGCGCGCCTGGTGAAGGGCGAGACCCTGGCGGTGCTGGCCCGTGGTTTTGGCCTGGGTGAATACCTGCGGTTGGGGTCCGGCGAGTTGAAGAGCGGTGGTTTTCGCCGTGAGTCGATCCTGGCCGACGCCCTCGAAGCGCTGATCGGTGCGATCTACCTCGACGCCGGCATGGAAGCGGCCAAGGAGCGGGTCACCGCCTGGCTGACCTCCGAAATCGAAAGCCTGACACTGGTCGACACCAACAAAGATCCAAAAACCCGCCTGCAAGAGTTCCTGCAGTCCCGTGGTTGCGAACTGCCACGCTACGAAGTGGTGGATATCCAGGGTGAGCCCCATTGCCGCGTGTTCTTCGTGGAATGTGAAATCACCTTACTGAACGAAAAAAGCCGAGGTCAGGGTGTGAGCCGTCGTATTGCCGAACAGGTAGCGGCCGCTGCAGCACTGATTGCCCTGGGCGTGGAGAATGGCCATGACTGATTCAACCGCAACACGCTGTGGCTATGTTGCCATCGTTGGCCGCCCGAACGTGGGCAAGTCGACGCTGCTGAACCACATCCTCGGCCAGAAGCTCGCGATCACCTCGCGCAAACCGCAGACTACCCGTCACAACATGCTGGGCATCAAGACCGAAGGCAACGTGCAAGCGGTCTACGTCGACACCCCCGGCATGCACAAAGGTGGCGAGAAAGCCCTCAACCGTTACATGAACAAGACCGCTTCGGCGGCGTTGAAAGACGTCGACGTGGTGATCTTCGTGGTTGACCGCACCAAGTGGACCGACGAAGACCAGATGGTCCTAGAGCGTGTGCAATACGTCACAGGCCCTTTGATCGTGGCGCTGAACAAGACCGACCGCATCGAAGACAAAGCCGAGCTGATGCCGCACCTGAGCTGGCTGCAGGAACAACTGCCGAACGCCCAGATCATCCCGATCTCGGCCCAGCACGGCCACAACCTCGATGCCCTGGAACGCGTGATCGCCGAGCACCTGCCGGAGAACGAGCACTTCTTCCCGGAAGACCAGATCACTGACCGCAGCAGCCGCTTCCTCGCCGCCGAACTGGTGCGCGAGAAAATCATGCGCCAGATGGGCGCCGAGCTGCCGTACCAGATCACCGTTGAAATCGAAGAGTTCAAGCAGCAGGGCAAGACCTTGCACATCCACGCGCTGATCCTCGTCGAACGTGACGGCCAGAAGAAAATCATCATTGGCGACAAGGGCGAGCGCATCAAGCGCATCGGCACCGAAGCGCGCAAGGACATGGAATTGCTGTTTGACTCCAAGATCATGCTCAACCTGTGGGTGAAGGTTAAGGGGGGTTGGTCCGATGATGAGCGTGCGTTGCGCTCCCTGGGCTACGGCGACCTGTAAGAACACCGCAGTAAGGCTGTGGGTGCAAGCTTGTGTGGGAGCTGGCTTGCCTGCGATAGCATCACCTCGGTGCAACTGAAAGACCGAGGTGCCTGCATCGCGGGCAAGCCCGCTCCCACATTGGTTTGTCGCTGTTCTTAAGTTTGCGAAGAGACTTCCATGTCCCAGTCCCAACCCCTCAGCCAACCCGCCTACGTCCTGCACAGCCGCGCTTACCGCGAGACCAGTGCGTTGGTGGACTTCCTCACGCCCCAAGGCCGCCTGCGTGCAGTTTTGCGCAGCGCTCGGGGCAAGGCAGGCACGCAGGCGCGGCCCTTCGTGGCGTTGGACGTGGAGTTCCGGGGCAAAGGCGAGCTGAAAAACGTCGGCCGCCTGGAAAGCGTCGGTGCCTCGGCCTGGCTCAATGGCGAAGCCCTGTTCAGCGGCCTCTACCTCAACGAACTGTTGATTCGCCTGTTGCCTGCCGAAGACCCGCACCCGGCGGTCTTCGATCACTACGCCGCGACCCTGCTCGCCTTGGCCGAAGGGCGTCCGCTGGAACCCTTGTTGCGCGCCTTCGAATGGCGTTTGCTCGACGACCTGGGCTACGGGTTTGAACTGGCCAACGACCTGCACGGCGACCCCATCGCCGCCGACGGCCTGTATCGCCTGCAAGTGGATGCCGGCCTTGAGCGCGTGTACCTGCTGCAACCTGGTCTGTTCCAAGGCACTGAGCTACTGGCTATGAGCGAAGCCGACTGGAGCGCCCCCGGCGCGTTGTCTGCCGCTAAGCGCCTGATGCGCCAGGCGCTTGCCGTGCACTTGGGCGGAAGGCCACTGGTCAGTCGCGAGTTGTTTCGAAAGCCCTGACAACCCCGTGTATGCTGTGCAGCGTTTCTTTCCCTTTTCAGGAGCGCTTCCGTGACCACCAGCAATCGCATTCTTCTTGGCGTCAACATCGACCACGTCGCTACCCTGCGCCAGGCTCGGGGCACCCGTTACCCTGACCCGGTCAAGGCCGCGCTGGACGCCGAAGAAGCGGGCGCCGACGGCATTACCGTGCACCTGCGCGAAGACCGCCGCCACATCCAGGAGCGCGATGTACTGGTGCTCAAGGACGTGCTGCAAACCCGCATGAACTTCGAGATGGGCGTCACCGAAGAAATGATGGCGTTCGCCGAGCGCATCCGCCCGGCGCACATCTGCCTGGTGCCGGAAACTCGCCAGGAACTCACCACCGAAGGTGGCCTCGACGTCGCCGGCCAGGAAGCGCGGATCAAGGCTGCGGTGGATCGCCTGTCGCAGATCGGCAGTGAAGTCTCTCTGTTCATCGACGCCGACGAGCGTCAGATCGAAGCTTCCCGCCGTGTCGGCGCGCCGGCGATCGAACTGCACACCGGCCGTTATGCCGACGCCACCACCCCCACCGAAGTGGCGGATGAACTGCAACGCATCATCGACGGTGTTGCCGTCGGCTTGCGTGAAGGCTTGATCGTCAACGCCGGCCATGGCCTGCACTACCACAACGTCGAAGCTGTGGCTGCGATCAAGGGCATCAACGAACTGAACATCGGCCACGCGCTGGTGGCTCATGCGCTGTTCGTCGGTTTCAAAGGCGCTGTGGCCGAGATGAAAGCCCTGATCCTGGCGGCCGCCAAGGCCTGACCTAACACCGTCAAAAAGCCACATTTGATCTTTGGTGTACCCAGAGTTCGGGCATGCGGCAATGCGAAGCCTTACTGTTTAGGCCATGCAGGTGTATCGTATCTGCCCTTTGCAGGCCTTGTGCCTGCGGCAGATACGCGAGGTTGTTGTGTCCCGATCCTTTTCCCGTCGACAAATCCTGGGTGGCCTTGCAGGCCTGGCCGTCGTAGGCGTCGGTGCCGGTGGCGCCTACCGCTACTGGCTGGGGAAAGTCGCCGAGGCCGAGGCAGGGCACGATTACGAGTTGATCGCTGCGCCGTTGGACGTGGAACTGGTGCCGGGGCACAAGACCCAGGCCTGGGCGTTTGGCCCTTCGGCGCCGGGTACCGAGTTGCGGGTGCGCCAGGGAGAATGGCTGCGGGTGCGTTTTATCAACCACCTGCCGGTCGCCACTACCATCCACTGGCATGGCATCCGCCTGCCACTTGAAATGGACGGCGTGCCTTACGTCTCTCAGTTGCCGGTATTGCCCGGCGAATACTTCGACTACAAATTCCGCGTGCCCGACGCCGGCAGCTACTGGTATCACCCCCATGTGAACAGCAGCGAAGAACTCGGCCGTGGCCTGGTTGGCCCGTTGATCATCGAAGAGCGCGAACCCACCGGCTTCAAGCACGAACGCACCTTGAGCCTGAAAAGCTGGCACGTGGACGAGGAGGGTGAGTTCGTTGCGTTCAGTGTGCCGCGTGAAGCGGCGCGTGGCGGTACGGCGGGGCGCTTGTCGACCATCAATGGCGTGTCCCAAGCGGTAGTCGATTTGCCGGCGGGGCAGATTACTCGCGTGCGCCTGCTCAACCTCGACAACACCTTGACCTATCGCCTCAACATTCCCGACGCTGAAGCACAGATCTATGCACTGGACGGTAACCCGGTCGAACCGCGCCCGTTGGGCAAGGAATACTGGCTGGGCCCGGGCATGCGCATCTGCCTGGCGATCAAGGCGCCGCCCGCGGGTGAAGAACTGTCGATTCGCAATGGACCGGTGCGCTTGGGTACGTTCCGCTCCGTGGCCAACACCGACGCGCCTACCGAGTGGCCACCTGCGTTGCCCGCCAATCCGATTGCCGAACCGGACCTGGCCAATGCCGAGAAACTCAACTTCAATTTCGAGTGGGTCGGCACGGTATCCGTGGATGACGGCAAGCCACCGAGCCTGTGGCAAATCAACGGCAAGGCCTGGGACATCACCGACAAGACCTGTGCCGACCGGCCGATTGCCAAGCTGGAAAAGGGCAAGAGCTACATTTTCGAATTAAAGAACATGACCCAGTACCAACACCCCATTCACCTGCACGGCATGAGCTTCAAGGTGATCGCCTCGAACCGCCACAAGGTGATTCCGTACTTCACCGACACCTACCTGTTGGGCAAGAACGAGCGCGCGCGCGTGGCGTTGGTGGCGGATAACCCAGGGGTGTGGATGTTCCATTGCCACGTGATCGACCACATGGAAACCGGCCTGATGGCCGCCATCGAGGTGGCGTGATGCGCCAGTTTCGGCCCACCGCGATCATCGACCGCAGCCGTGACCAGGACTTCATGCGCGAAGCCCTGGCCCTTGCCGCCCAAGGTGCTGCATTGGGTGAAGTGCCTGTAGGCGCGGTACTGGTGCAGGACGGTGAAATCATCGGCCGTGGCTTCAACTGCCCCATCAGCGGCAACGACCCCAGCGCCCATGCCGAGATGGTCGCCATTCGCGCCGCCGCACAGGCCGTCAGCAACTATCGGCTGGTGGGCAGCACGCTGTATGTGACGCTGGAGCCGTGCAGCATGTGCGCGGGCTTGATCGTACATTCGCGGGTTGCACGGGTGGTGTATGGGGCGCTGGAGCCAAAGGCGGGGATTGTGCAGAGCCAGGGGCAGTTTTTTACCCAGGGCTTTTTGAATCACAAGGTGCTGTTTGAAGGCGGTGTGCTGGCAGAAGAGTGCGGCACGGTGCTGAGCGAATTCTTCAAGGCTCGACGAGCAAAGCCACAACCCAATTAACACCAAGAAACCAATGTGGGAGCTGGCTTGCCTGCGATAGCTGTCTGTCAGTCAACTCATCAGTGACTGATACACAGCTATCGCAGGCAAGCCAGCTCCCACATTTTTTGATCTCTGTTTCTTCAGGGAGAGCTCAGCGTTACTTCTTGGCGATAATCACCGCCCGCATCGGCGCCGGTAGGCCTTCGATGGTTTTGCTGTGGTCCTCTGGATCGAGGAAGTCACTGAGGGACTGATACTTCATCCACTCCGTACCCCGTTGTTCTTCCACAGTCGTGACGCTCACGTCCACGCACCGCACATCACTGAACCCCGCACGGCGCAGCCACAGCATCAACGCCGGCACCGAGGGCAGGAACCACACATTACGCATCTGTGCGTAGCGGTCTTCCGGCACCAGTACTTGTTGTTGATCACCTTCGACCACCAGGGTTTCCAGCACCAGTTCTCCGCCCTTCACCAGGGTGTCCTTCAGCGCCAGCAAATGCTCGATGGGCGAGCGACGGTGGTAGAACACACCCATGGAAAACACGGTGTCGAAGCCTTCCAGATTCGCCGGCAAGTCTTCGAACGGGAATGGCAGATGCCAGGCTTTCGGTTCCGACAGGTAACGTTGCACGGCCTGGAACTGGCAGAAGAACAACCAGTTCGGGTCCACGCCAATCACGCTGTCGGCGCCGGCGCCGAGCATGCGCCACATGTAGTAGCCGTTGCCGCAACCGACGTCGAGGATGCGCTTGCCCTTCAGGTTCAGGTGCGGTGCTACCCGTGACCACTTCCAATCCGAACGCCATTCGGTATCGACATGCACGCCAAACAGATGGAACGGGCCTTTGCGCCACGGGCTCAGGCCCATCAACGCGCTGTGCATTTGTGCGCGGGTGCTGTCGTCGCAATCGGTGTCGAGTGTCAGGCCATTCAGCAGGTCGACTTCGCTGGGCTGGATCTTCGGCAGCGCATCCAGCGCACTCTGCCAGCGCTCCAGGTCGCCATGGCCTTTTTCCATCTTGCTATCGAGCTGCGCTTGCAGGCCCTGGGCCCACACGGCCAAGGGAGTGCCGACCAAATGGCGGGCGAGGGGGGACAGATCAATCATGGCAAGGCAATCAACGAGGCAAAGTTAAGACATTGGAACCACGGCACGACTTTCGAAAAACCCGCCGCCAACAGGCGTTCGCGGTGTTCTTCGAGGCTGTCGGGTTTCATCACGTTTTCGATGGCACTGCGTTTCTGGGCGATTTCCAGTTCGCTGTAGCCGTTGGCGCGTTTGAACGCGATATGTAAATCGGTGAGCAGCGCGTGCTCTTCGGCATCGTTGAAGCGCAGCTTTTCCGAGAGGATCAACGCACCGCCCGGCAACAACGATTGGCGGATGCGTGCGAGCAACGCCAGGCGCTCATCGGGTGCGATGAATTGCAGCGTGAAGTTCAGCGCCACCACCGAGGCCGGTTGGAATTGCAGCGCGAGGATATCGCCTTCGATCACGTCGACCGGCAGCAGCTCCTGGAACATCGAGTCCTGGCCATTGAGGTACTCACGGCAACGCTCGACCATCGCCGCCGAGTTATCCACCGCGATCACCCGGCAGCCATCGGTGCGCACGTGGCGACGCAAGGCCTGGGTCACGGCGCCAAGGGAGGAGCCCAGGTCGTAGAGCACACTGTTGGGCTGGGCAAACTGCGCCGCGAGTACGCCGAGGTTTTCGACAATCGTCGGGTAGCCCGGCACCGAGCGCTTGATCATGTCGGGGAACACCCGCACCACGTCCTCGTTAAAGGCGAAGTCCGGCACCTGGTTCAGGGGCTGGGCGAATAGGCGATCGGGTTCTTTGCTCACGGTTGTTCCGGCAGTGATGTGGGAAAGGCCGGCATTTTAGCCAAGTTGGCCCTCGTGTGCGCGGGTTGTCTGATGGAAAGCAGAGGCGGTGATGCCCCACTGGCCCAGCCAATAAGTGGTGATCAACAAATACGGCGCCGCGTCGAACGCCACCACAAACCGATTAATGCCGATCAGCGTGTCGGAAAACACAAACGACGCTGCGCCCGCCGCCGCCAACAACGCGGAGCGTTTTGGCACTTGGCTGCCCAACCGTGCCAACGCACGCCAGAGCATGGCGCTGATCACCAGCGCATAAACCACCACGGGGATCAGCAGATCGCCCAGGCCGTGGGAGATCAGGATGCTCAACAGAATCGCGCCCACGCCCAGCGCCAACAACAAAGGCAGGAGCGCCAAGCGACGACAGTCGCTGAGATAGGCCTTGAGATAGGCCAGGTGCGCAAACAAGAAGGCGCCGAGCCCAAAGATGAACAGGTCACCTGGCCAAGCAAGCAACACATCGCCGACCAGTGAAAAAATCAGTCCCAGGCTGATCCAGCGTCGATAGTCGGTGGGCGGCGCATCATGCAGCCAGCCCAACAACGCCAGCACCGGCAGCGGCTTGACCAGCAGGCACAGCAATGTGGCATGGGTGGTCAGGCCGTAGATAAATGTGCCGGCGCCCATCAACGCAAGAATCAGCCATGGCATATCAGTTCACCGTAATGGCGCAGTCGAAGGTTTCGGCAGGCTCGGCTTCTGGCTCCCAAGGTTGCTGGGAGGTGACCCGCAGACGGCCATTACCTGCCGCGAAGGCCTGAAAGCGCCAGGTGGACTGGCCGCCGCCACCGATCACGCCGGATTCCGAGCTGCTGTAGACCTCAGGGCTCAGCGCGCGCAGCACGCCGCCGGCAGAATCCTGGATGGCCCAACGGTAGCCGGTGGTGGGATTGCTGGGCAGGGTGAGGATCAGGTTTTGCCCGGTTTTAAGCACAAGCGGGCAGGCGCTCTGGTTTTCCACGGTGACGTTTTGCTTCGGCGCACTGGCGCACGCAGCCAGCAGGGCAAGGCTCAAGGGGAGAAGCAGGCGGGCAGCGGTCATGGGGGCTCCGTTCATTCACGACGAACGGCGAGCATAACCGAAGATGAGACAAGGTGTGACAGAGCTGGATTTTGTGTTGATTGGGCTGACCCCTTCGCGAGCAAGCCCGCTCCCACATTTGACCGCATTCCAAAGGATGTACTCGGTCAAATGTGGGAGCGGGCTTGCTCGCGAAAGGGCCAGCCCAGCCACTGCATGGCTATCAGAACAGCACTTTGGCCACATCCGCAAACCGCTTGGCAAAGTGCACCGTCATGCCTTCCTTGAGGTACTCCGGCAATTCCTCAAAGCTGCCACGGTTCGGCTCCGGCAGGATCAGCTCATGAATCTTCTGACGCCTTGCCGCGATCACCTTTTCACGCACCCCACCAATCGGCAGCACATGCCCGGTCAACGTCAGCTCCCCGGTCATGGCCACGCCCTTTTTCGGTGGCTGGTTACGCGCCAGCGACAACAGCGCACTGGCCATCGTCACACCTGCACTTGGGCCGTCTTTCGGCGTGGCCCCTTCCGGCACGTGCAAGTGTACGAAGGCTTCGTCGAAGAATTTCGGATCACCGCCGAACGACTTCAGGTTCGAGCTGATGTAGCTGTAGGCGATTTCGGCGGACTCCTTCATCACTTCACCCAACTGCCCGGTGAGCTTGAAGCCTCGGTTGAGCGTATGGATGCGCGTCGCCTCGATCGGCAACGTCGCGCCGCCCATGCTGGTCCAGGCCAGGCCGGTGATCACACCGGTGCCGGACAGCACTTGTTCATTGCGGAACACCGGCATCCCCAGGGAGCTTTCCAGGTCTTTGTTGCCGATCTTGATCACCGAGTCCGGCTCATCCAGCAACTTGACCACCGCCTTGCGCACCAGTTTGCCCAGTTGTTTCTCCAACTGGCGTACGCCGGCTTCGCGCGCATAACCGTCGATCAATGCACGCAACGCGCCGTCGCTGATGGTCAGGCTGGTTTTTGCCACACCGGCTTTTTCCAGCTGTTTTGGCCACAGGTGACGCTTGGCGATCGCGACTTTTTCTTCGGTGATATAGCCCGACAGGCGAATCACTTCCATACGGTCCAGCAATGGGCCGGGGATTGAATCCAGGGTGTTGGCGGTGCACACGAACAGGACTTTGGACAGGTCCAGGCGCAGGTCCAGGTAGTGATCGAGGAATTCGACGTTCTGTTCCGGGTCCAGGGTTTCCAGCAAGGCCGACGCTGGGTCGCCCTGGAAGCTTTGGCCCATCTTGTCGATCTCGTCGAGCATGATCACCGGGTTCATCACCTCCACATCCTTGAGCGCCTGCACCAGCTTGCCGGGCAGGGCGCCGATGTAGGTGCGGCGGTGGCCCTTGATCTCAGCCTCGTCACGCATGCCGCCGACGCTGAACCGATAGAACGGCCGTCCCAGGGATTCGGCAATGGATTTACCTACGCTGGTCTTGCCCACGCCCGGCGGGCCCACCAGCAATACGATGGAGCCGGCGACCTCGCCTTTATAGGCACCCACCGCCAGGAATTCGAGGATGCGGCTCTTGATGTCGTCCAGGCCCGCGTGGTGTTTATCCAGCACCTTGCGTGCGTGTTTCAGGTCGAGCTTGTCTTCGCCATACACGCCCCATGGCACCGAGGTGGCCCAGTCCAGGTAATTGCGCGTGACCGCGTATTCCGGCGAGCCGGTTTCCAGGATCGAGAGTTTGTTCAGTTCTTCATCGATGCGTTTTTGCGCCTGGGTGGGCAGCACTTTGCCTTGCAGGCGTTGCTCGAACTGTTCGACGTCGGCGCTGCGGTCGTCCTTGGTAAGCCCCAGTTCCTGCTGGATGACCTTGAGTTGTTCCTTGAGGAAGAACTCGCGCTGATGCTCGCCGATCTTGCGGTTCACTTCGGCGGATATTTCTTTTTGCAGGCGCGCGACTTCAACTTCCTTGCGCAGCATCGGCAGCACTTTTTCCATGCGCTTGAGCATGGGCACGCAGTCCAGCACTTCCTGCAACTCGTTGCCTGTCGCCGAAGTCAACGCGGCGGCGAAGTCGGTGAGTGGCGAAGGGTCATTGGGGCTGAAGCGGTTGAGGTAGTTTTTCAACTCTTCGCTGTACAGCGGGTTGAGCGGCAGCAGTTCCTTGATCGCATTGATCAGCGCCATGCCGTAGGCCTTGACCTCGTCGGTCGGCTCGGAAGGCTGGTGCGGGTATTCGACCTCCACCAGGTACGGTGGGCGGTGGTGCTTGAGCCAGGTCTTGATGCGTACGCGGGTCAGGCCCTGGGCCACAAATTGCAGCTTGCCGTTCTCGCGGCTGGCGTGGTGCACCTTCACCAGGGTGCCGTACAGCGGCAACGCGGAGGTGTCGAAGTGGCGCGGGTCTTCGGGCGGCGTCTCCATGAAAAACAGCGCGAGGGAGTGATGGTCGGACTTGCTCACCAGCTCAAGCGTCTCGGCCCACGGCTCTTCATTGACGATCACCGGCAGCACTTGCGCCGGGAAGAACGGCCGATTGTGGATCGGGATGATGTAGACCTTGTCCGGCAGGTTCTGCCCAGGTAACGCCAGGCCGGTATTCGAGGAAGTGGATTCGGCGTTTTCGGGGTCGGCGTAGTCGTTCAGGTCGTAATCAGGGAAGGCTTGCTGGTCGCTCATGGGGCACCTGCATAAGGAAGTATGCAGGTTAGATGGGGCGGGGCAGTGGTGGTTTCAATGGTCTGGGGTTGTTAGTAACAAATTGCATGAATTCAGCTGATTTTATGCAGATAGCTGGGAAGGGGTTGTTCTGGAAGCACCGACAACACCTTCAAACGCTGCAACATGCGCTGCCGGGCTCGTTGCAAATGCTCGCGCAAATTCAACGCCGCCGCGTCAAACGCGCCATGCAGCAACAGCTCCAGAATCAACCGATGTTCGGCCAACATCGCCGGATCAGCACCGATCCCCAGCAAACGATAGAAAATCCGGCTGATGATCATCGGGCTCTGGCCTTGGCGGATCAACGCGGCGATCTTGCGGTTCTGCAGGCCGGCCAGGCAGCGCTGGTGCAAGTCCTCCTCGATCTGCTCGATAGCCTCCAGGCTGCAGTGAGGGCTGTCCTGGGCGTCGAGCACCCGTTGCAACATGGCCTCGAGCAGTTCGCGGTCAAGGTTCGGTGCGCTCTGGCGCAGGGCTTCGGGTTCCAGGCAGGCGCGCAACTCGTAGTCTTCGGTCACTTCCCGCGCAGTCAAAGGCCCGGCCAGCCATTGGGAATAGGGCTCTTTTTCCACCAAGCCGCGGTCACGCAAACGCATCAGCGCTTCACGTACTACCGCACGGCTGACGCCATAGTGGTCGGCGGCAGCTTGTTCATCCAGGCGGTAATGGCCGAAGGCAATGCAGGTGGACAACGCTGCGCCGATCTCCTCGACGATGCGTTCGCCCAGTGGTCGCGTGTCCACCAACTCATCTTCACCATTCAAGCCCAGATGGGCGTGGCTCAAGGGCAGGCGCAACGGTTCCATCGCCAGGCCTTCAGGGTTGATCAAGTAACCCCGGCCATTGAAGCGGCAGATCAAGCCTTCGGCATGCAGCAGGTCCAGCGCCTTGCGCACCGGCACGCGGCTGGTGCCGAACAATTCGGCCAGGGGGGCTTCCAGCAACACCAGGCCACGGCGGGCGGTGCCGTTGACGATCGCGTCACGCAACACTTGGTGAATCATCGCGTAACGGGAGGCCGAGGCGGACACTGCTTTCATCACTTTCTCAGGGGCTTGTAGGACGGTGGCCGGGGATTCTCTCATAAGTTGCGCCTGTCACCCTGCGCCACATCGGTGGCACTTATTTGGAGCTCTGAATGTAGGAATGTTACTTTTCTGCACCAAAATGTACTTATTAATAAAAGATACATTATTTCATTGAAGGGCCTTGTCGGCTTCTGGGCAAGATATTTTCCCCTCGATCAAAACCATCTATCCCGTAGCTCTGGGTTAAAAACCCGTTGCACGCAGAAACGCCGCTATTGAGACTGGCACGAAACCTGCCTTTGTAAAATGTACATTTTATTAATATGTACGTTTTCGAGGTTCATTCCGATGTCAGACGCCACTTCCATGGCCGAGGATTTCGCCAGCGGTCGCAGTGACCCGGTGCAAGCACTCGAACAGGCGCTCGTCCACGCGAGCATGGCCCCCAGCGTGTTTATCTGCCTGACCGCCGAGCGCGCTCGCCGTGAGGCCGAGGCCGCTGCCGCCCGCTGGCGCGCCGGCCAACCCTTGAGCGTGTTCGATGGAGTGCCGCTGGCCTGGAAGGACCTGTTCGATGTGGCCGGCAGCACCACCACGGCTGGCGCGGCCTATCGCCGCAATACGCCCGCCGCGTTGCTGGATGCGCCCAGCGTAGGCCTGTTATGCCGTGCCGGAATGGTCAGCGTGGGCAAGACCAACCTCAGCGAACTGGCCTATTCCGGCCTGGGCCTGAACCCGCATTTCGGCACCCCGTTCAACCCTAGCAGCGGCGATGAGGCGCGTATTCCAGGCGGGTCATCATCGGGATCGGCGGTTGCCGTGGCCGCTGGCATCGTACCGATTGCCATGGGCACCGACACCGCCGGTTCAATCCGCATTCCTGCGGCGCTCAATGGTGTGGTGGGCTATCGCAGCAGCAGTCGACGCTACAGCCGCGACGGCGTATTTCCCTTGGCCCACACCCTCGACAGCCTCGGCCCGCTGACCCGCAGCGTGCGCGACGCCTTGGCCATCGACGACGTGCTCAATGGTCGTCGCCAAACCCACAGCGCCCGCAGCCTCAAGGGCCAGCGCTTCGTGCTGGCGCAACAAGAGGTCGAACCTGCCGTGCGCAATAACCTGCTGCGTGCAGTGGAGCAGCTAAAGGCCCAAGGCGCGCTGATCGAAGAGCGCGAGTGCCCGACCTTCGAAGCCACCCTGGCATTGATCAAGGACCACGGCTGGCTCGGCTCTTTCGAAGCCTTTGCCCTGCACGAAGCGCTGCTCGACAGCCCCGACGCTGAGCAACTCGACCCGCGTGTGCGGCGTCGCCTCGAAGCGGCGCGTGCGCTGCCAGCGAGCCAACTTCTGCACTTGGTCGATGCCCGCCGCCGCCTGCAACAGCAACTGGTCGATGACCTCGACGGTGCAATCCTGATCACCCCGACCGTCGCCCACGTTGCGCCCGCCTTGGCGCCGCTGGAAGCCGATGACGACCTCTTCGTAAAAACCAACCTCGCCACCCTGCGCCTGACTATGCCCGGCAGTTTGCTCGACATGCCCGGCGTGACCTTGCCCAGCGGCCGCGATGCCCAGGGCCTGCCCACCGGGCTGCTGCTCAGCGCCCCGACGGGGGAGGACGCTCGCCTGTTGCGCGCGGCGTTGTCCGTCGAATCCGTACTTAACGTTTAAGGAGACACATCATGGCTAAAGACATCCTTTGTGCATTTGGCGTCGACGTTGACGCCGTCGCCGGCTGGCTCGGTTCCTACGGCGGCGAAGACTCGCCGGACGACATCTCCCGTGGCTTGTTCGCCGGTGAGATTGGCGCACCGCGCCTGCTCAAATTGTTCGAGCGCTACGGCCTGCGGACCACCTGGTTTATCCCCGGGCATTCGATGGAAACCTTCCCCGAACAAATGAAGGCCGTGGCCGACGCCGGCCATGAAATCGGCGTGCACGGCTACAGCCATGAAAACCCGATTGCGATGACTGCCGAGCAGGAAGAGATCGTCCTCGATAAATCCATCGAACTGATCACCCAAGTCACCGGCAAACGACCGACCGGCTACGTTGCACCGTGGTGGGAATTCAGCAAGGTCACCAACGAACTGCTGCTGAAAAAAGGCATCAAGTACGACCACAGCCTGATGCACAACGACTTCCACCCCTACTACGTTCGCAAGGGCGACACCTGGACCAAGATCGACTACAGCCAGCACCCCGACACCTGGATGAAACCCCTGGTGCGCGGCGAAGAAACCGACCTGGTGGAGATCCCGGCCAACTGGTACCTGGACGACCTGCCGCCGATGATGTTCATCAAGAAAGCCCCCAACAGCCACGGTTTCGTCAACCCGCGTCACCTAGAAGAAATGTGGCGCGACCAGTTCGACTGGGTCTACCGCGAGCACGAACACGCGGTGTTCACCATGACCATCCACCCCGACGTTTCCGGCCGCCCGCAAGTGCTGTTGATGCTTGAGCGGTTGATTGAACACATCCAGAGCCATGCCGGTGTGCGCTTCGTCACCTTTGACGAAATCGCCGATGACTTCATCCGCCGGCAACCGCGTACCTGACCCCTGAAAACAGCCCCCCATCCCTGAGGCGCGACCCATGTCCATCTACAACAAGCTTGACCTGACTGGCTGGAAACCCCGGCAACTGACGTCCCAGGAGGTGCGCTTCGCCACCTGGATCGCGTTTTTCGCCTGGGTGTTTGCGGTGTATGACTTCATCCTGTTCGGCACGTTGTTGCCGGAGATCGGCCGGCACTTTGGCTGGGGTGAAGTGGAGCAAGCCGAGATCGCGACCTGGGTGGCGGTGGGCACCGCCGTGGTTGCCTTCGCCATTGGCCCTGTGGTCGATAAATTGGGTCGACGCAAAGGCATTATCTTCACCGTGGCCGGTTCCGCGCTGTGTTCGGCGCTGACGGCGATTGGCGGGGCGTGGGGCAAGTCGCCGCTGATTCTGATCCGTTCGTTGGGCGGCCTGGGGTATGCCGAGGAAACCGTCAACGCCACGTATTTGAGTGAGCTGTACGGTGCCTCGGAAGACCCGCGCCTGACCAAGCGCCGTGGCTTCATCTACAGCCTGGTACAGGGCGGCTGGCCGGTGGGCGCGTTGATCGCTGCGGGTTTGACCGCACTGTTGTTGCCGATCATCGGTTGGCAGGGCTGCTTCATTTTCGCCGCCATCCCGGCGATTGTGATCGCGATCATGGCGCGCAAGCTCAAGGAGAGCCCGCAGTTCCAGATCCACCAGCGCATCAGCGAGCTGCGTAAAAGCGGCGCGGTGAAAGAAGCGCAAAACGTCGCCGTCACCTACGGCGTGGACTACGACGAACACAGCAAGGCTGGCCTCAAGGCTGCGTTCCGTGGCCCGGCCCGTCGCGCCACCTTGGTGATCGGTGCTGCGTTGCTGCTCAACTGGGCAGCGATCCAGGTGTTCAGCGTGCTGGGCACATCAGTGATCGTCAGCGTGCACCACATCTCGTTCGAAAACTCGCTGATCATCCTCGTGCTGTCGAACTTGGTGGGTTACTGCGGTTACCTCAGCCACGGCTGGATGGGCGACAAGATCGGCCGTCGCAACGTGATTGGCCTGGGTTGGATGCTCGGCGGGTTGTCGTTCGCCGGCATGCTGTTTGGCCCGAGCAATATGGCGATGGTGGTCGGGTTGTACAGCCTGGGCCTGTTCTTCCTGATCGGCCCGTACTCGGCGGCGTTGTTCTTTATCAGTGAAAGTTTCCCCACCAGCATCCGCGCCACCGGCGGCGCAATCATCCACGCGATGGGCCCGATTGGCGCCGTGGTTGCAGGCTTCGGCGCGACCCAAGTGTTGTCGGCCGGCAGTGACTGGCAGACCGCCGCGCTGTGGTTCGGTGCGGTGCCGTGCTTCTTGTCCGGCATGTTGATGTTTGCCGCCCGCCATGTGCGTCCGGAAACCGTTCAGTAAGGAGTCTTTGATGAGCCGTAAAGTTGCCTTGATTACCGGTGCCGCCAGTGGCATCGGCCAAGCCCTCGCCGTGGCCTATGCCCGCAATGGTGTGGCGGTGGTCGGCGGGTATTACCCGGCCGATCCTCATGACCCGCACACCACCGTGGCCCTGGTGGAAGAAGCCGGCGGCGAGTGCCTGATGTTGCCGCTGGACGTGGGCAATACTGCTTCGGTAGACGCATTGGCCGAACAAGCCGTGCAGCACTTCGGCCGCCTGGATTACGCCGTGGCCAACGCCGGTTTACTGCGTCGTGCGCCGCTGCTGGAAATGACCGATGCGCTGTGGGACGAGATGCTCAATGTCGACCTGACGGGGGTGATGCGCACCTTCCGCGCGGCCACCCGGCATATGAGTGAAGGCGGCGCGCTGGTGGCGATCTCTTCGATTGCCGGCGGCGTGTATGGCTGGCAGGAGCACAGCCATTACGCGGCGGCCAAGGCCGGTGTGCCGGGGTTGTGCCGGTCGTTGGCGGTGGAACTGGCGCCGTTGGGCATTCGCTGCAATGCGGTGATCCCAGGGTTGATCGAGACGCCGCAGTCGCTGGATGCAAAGAATTCGCTGGGGCCGGAAGGCTTGGCCAAGGCCGCACGGGCGATCCCGCTGGGGCGGGTAGGGCGGGCGGATGAAGTAGCGTCGTTGGTGCAGTTTTTGACCAGTGAGGCGTCAAGTTACCTCACCGGACAAAGCATCGTCATCGACGGCGGCCTGACCGTGCGCTGGCCGGACTGAATGTACTCGGTCTGAAAATGTGGGAGCTGGCTTGCCTGCGATAGCGGTGGGTCCGCCCCAATCATGTTTACTGATACGCCGCTATCGCAGGCAAGCCAGCTCCCACAGTGGAATGATGTTTGTCTGAGGAGTTTTTATATGAACCAACTGTTTAACCGCCGCGCTGTGATCACCGGTGCCGGCAGCGGCATCGGTGCCGCCATCGCCCGCGCCTACGCCGCTGAGGGCGCACGCCTGGTGCTGGCCGACCGCAACGCCGCCAGCCTCGCCGAAACCGCGATCACCTGCCGCAACCTCGGCGCCGAAGTTCATGAGTGCCTGGGCGATGTGGGCACTGTCGAAGGCGCCCAGGCCAGTGTGGATAAATGCGTCGAACAGTTCGGCGGCATCGACATTTTGGTCAACAACGCCGGCATGCTGACCCAGGCGCACTGCATCGATCTCACCCTCGAGATGTGGAACGACATGCTGCGCGTCGACCTCACCAGCGTGTTCATCGCCAGCCAGCGCGCCTTGCCGCACATGCTCGCGCAGCGCTGGGGGCGGATCATTAACGTGGCCTCGCAACTTGGTATCAAGGGTGGCGCCGAACTCACCCACTACGCCGCCGCCAAGGCTGGGGTAATCGGCTTTACCAAATCCCTGGCCCTGGAAGTCGCCAAGGACAACGTACTGGTCAACGCCATTGCCCCAGGCCCGATTGAAACACCCTTGGTGGGCGGCATCAGCGATGACTGGAAACGCGCCAAGGCCAAGGAGTTGCCCTTGGGCCGCTTCGGCTTGGCCGATGAAGTGGCACCCACCGCCGTGCTGTTGGCAAGCGAGCCGGGTGGCAACCTGTTCGTTGGCCAGACCCTGGGCCCGAACTCCGGCGATGTCATGCCATGAGTGAGGTGTAGCCATGTGCGGACTCTGCGGGCTGCTCGGCGAAGACCTGCACTGGAGCGATCCCCTGGGTGATGAGTTGCCCCGGCGCCGCGAACGCTTGCGCCGGATCGCGGCGATCAACCAGGTTCTGGCGGTGTTCCGGCTCAAGGTCGAGGACTTCCAGGGCGCCTCTTACCTGCTATTGGGTGCCACCGGCAAACAGGCACTGGCCAGCGGCCTGGATCAACTCTGGCAGGCCGCCGAAACCATGCTCGGCCGCCCGTTGGACCCGCTCGATCTGCAGTTGCTGGAACACTTGGAGTCAACCCCATGAGCATCGCCCTCAACGTCATCACCGGGTTCCTCGGCAGCGGCAAGACCACCTTGTTCAAACGCCTGCTGCAAGGTGAAAGCCTGGGTGACACGGCGTTGCTGATCAATGAATTTGGCGATGTCGGCATCGATCATCTGCTGGTGGAAGAAGTCGCGCCGGACACCGTGCTGCTGCCCAGCGGCTGCGTATGTTGCTCGATCCGTGGCGAGCTCAAAGACGCGCTGCTCGGTCTGCTGCAACGCCGCGAACGTGGTGAGATTCCTGCGTTCAAGCGGGTGATCCTGGAGACCACCGGCCTGGCCGACCCGGCGCCGATTCTCGCGACCTTGAACAACGACGTGCAGCTGCGCGGGCGTTTTCATATCGGCCTGGTGATCACCCTGGTGGACGCCAGCCACGCGGCGCTGCAAGAACGCCTGCACCCGGAATGGCTGGCGCAGGTCGCGGCAGCAGACCGCCTGCTGCTGAGCAAGACCGACCTGGCAGGTGACTGCACGCCATTGCGCGCGCACTTGCAGGCCCTCAACGCCGGTACGCCGATCCTCGATACCCATGACATCCACAGCGGCGATCAACTGCTGCTCGGTGAGGGGCTGCGCAGTGCCGAGCCGGCGGTTGAAGTCAGCCGCTGGCAGCTGCATCAACCCACCGCGACCACCCATGGCGCCGCGCAAGTCTGCTGCCTGACCTTCGACCAGCCGCTGGACTGGGTGGGTTTCGGGGTGTGGTTGTCGATGCTGTTAAGATGCCATGGCGAACGAATCCTTCGTGTCAAAGGACTGCTCAACGTGAACGCCAGTAACGCTCCCATCGTCATTCATGGCGTGCAGCACTGCCTGCATGCCCCGGTCCACCTGCCTGCGTGGCCGGGCGGTGACCGCCAATCGCGCCTGGTGTTTATCCTGCGCGGGCTCGACCCGGCGCAATTGCGCCGCTCGTTCGAAGTGTTCTCGCGGCGGTTCGCCGCATGATCACCTTGCGTGTCCTTGGCACTTCCGTGACCTTGCTGGAATGCTTGCGTGTACGCGCCGAGCAGGAGTTGGGTATTCGCCTGGTGTACCAGGTGCATGACGTCGAACAGGCCCAGCGCATCGCGGTGATGCAACCTGACAGTTACGACCTGTACGACCAGTGGTTCCACAACGTCGACTTTGTGTGGCCGGCGCGGGCGATCCAGCCTATCGACACCCGGCGCATCGCGCTGTGGCACGAGATCAACGACCTGCCCAAGCGCGGGCGCCTGTCGCCCAACGACCGCCTCGGCAGCGGCAGCGTGCCCAGCGAACGCCTGTTCGTGCAGCACGATGGCAGCCTGGGCAGCACGGTTACCGACCGCATCAGCATGCTGCCCCTGACCCACAACGCCGACAGCTTCGCCTATCGCCCCGAGCGTTTGCCCGACGGTTTTTGCCACGGCAATGAAAGCTGGGGCTGGTTGCTGGACCCCGCCTGGAGTGCCCGCACCGCATTGCAGAGTGACGCCGCCATCGGTGCCCTGGACGCTGCGCTGGCCGTGCAGGGTGCGGGGCTGGCGCAGTTCGACGACATCGGCAACATGAGCATCGAAGAGATCGACGTGCTTGCCGACATCCTGGTGCGCAAACAGAAGGAAGGGCACTTCGCGGCGTTCTGGTCGGATGACGAAGAGGCCGCGCAGTTGATGCTCAGCCCCAGCGTCGATATCCAGAGCCTGTGGTCGCCAGCCCTGATGCGCCTGCACCGAGCCGGCGTGAAATACCGCCTGGCAGTACCGCGTGAAGGTTATCGCGCCTGGTTTGGTGGCTTGTCGCTGTCGCGCCATGCAAAGGGCCCGGTGCTTGATGCGGCGTATGCCTACCTCAACTGGTGGCTGTCCGGCTGGCCCGGCGCGGTGATGGCGCGCCAGGGCTACTACATCGGCAACCCGGCGCGCAGCCGCGATCACCTCAGCAGCGCCGAATGGGATTATTGGTACGCGGGCAAACCTGCGCGGGAAGAACTGCTGGGCAGCGATGGCTTGCCACTGATCGATATCGGCGAAGTGCGCGACGGTGGCTCCTACGAGCAGCGCATGGGCCATATCGCCGTGTGGAACTCGGTCATGGATGAGCACAACTATCTGGTGCGGCGGTGGGGGGACTTTATGCGCGCTCGCGGCTGATCCTTGTCGCCAATAAAGTGACAGTGAAATCCCTGGTTTTATTGGGTGCACTTCTGCTTTCTCCCAGCTAATCTGCTAAAACCAAATATTCCATAAAAATGGATATTTTTTTGACGCCAGGTCTGCAGTTGCCAGGGAAGCCAATGAAAAAGGAACGTAGTGGCAGGGAGAGGCGCACGCTGCCAGAGGGCACTGCAATGAGGTGGCGCCACACGTTCCAAACCCGTATTGCCGGGGTGCTGGCGCTGTTGTTGCTGGTGGTGGTGGCCGCCACTTACTTCGCGGTCAAGGCCGCTACTTCCCGCGCCGTGGAAAACCAGGCGCAAGTCCAATTGAAAACCGGTAGCCAGGTGTTCGAACGCCTGCTGGATTTACGTGGGCGGCGCCTGCAATACGGTCTCGACTGGCTGACCGTGGATATCCCTTTCAAACAAGCCGTGGCCGAAGGCAGCACGGTGCCGATCCTGGCGGCCTTGCGTCGCCACGGCACCGGCATTCGTTCCAGCGAAGTGTTCGTGCTGGACATGGACGGCAAGGTCATGGTCAGCACCTTGCCTGTGTTTACCCGTGGGCAGTCGTTCCCTTATGACGACGCCTTGCGCCGTGCGCGGCGCACGGGTTTGCAGATGCTGATCGTGGCCATGGACGGGCAACCGTACCTGCTGGTGCAGGATGAAGTGCTCGACCCGTTGCCCATCGCCCGCGTCGTCATGGGCTTCCCCATGGACACACTGTTCGCCAATGAGCTGCGCTCGATGAGCAACCTGGATGTGTCGTTCCTCAGCGTGCAGAACGGCAAGCCGGGGCCGTTGTTCAGCACACACCCTGATGCTTATCAGGCCGCCATCATCCACCAGATGCGCGATGCACAAGTTAACCCCGAGGCGCAGATAGGTCTGTTTTACGGCGAGCGAGTGCTCAGCCAAGTGCTGCCGTTGGACAACACCGGCGACGGCGATGACGTACGCGTGTTACTGCAGAGCCCGCTGGACCATGCGCTGGAGTCCTTTGCCCCGCTGGATCGGCAATTCCTCGGGATTGCCTTGGCGGTGCTGCTGGTGTCGTTGGCCGGTGCGTTGTTTTTGGCGCGGCGCGTGTCGCGTCCACTGACCGCGTTGGTGCAGGCGGCCGAGCGCATTGGTGCCGGTGACTACCGCACGCCGGTGCGAGTGCGCAGCCACGACGAGTTCGGCCTGCTGGCCCGGGCGTTCAATGCCATGCAAAGCGGCATCGCCGTGCGTGAGCGGCAGTTGGCGCACAACGCACTGCATGACCCGCTGACCGGCCTGCCGAACCGTGCGCTGGCCATGGAGCGGCTGGGCAGCGCGATCAGCGCGCGAAGACCGGTGGTGTTGCTGTACCTGGGCATCGAGAACTACCGGGTGATCAATGAAGGTTTTGGTCCTGAAGGCGTCGAGGAAATGCTGCGCGAGGCCAGCCGCTGTTTGTCCATGAGCCTGCTGGCCAGCGACACGGCGGCACGGATCGCCGGCAGTGAGTTCCTGTTGTTGCTGGAAAACACCGAGATCGACCGCGCCGTGGCACGCGCCGACCGCCTCTACGCGTTGCTCACCGAGCCGCAGCGCATCGGCAACGACGAGCTGCGCCATGAAGTGAGCATTGGCATCGCGGCCTACCCCGATGATGGCCAGCAGGTTGAAGAGCTGATCAGCCGCGCCGCTATCGCCCGCCACGATGCGGCGAGCCTGCCAGGGCATTTGCAGATTTATCAGCAGGACCGTGACCTGGCCCATCAGCGCCAGATCACCTTGATTCGTGACCTGCGTCGGGCCGCCGTCGAGGGGGAGTTGTTCCTGTGCTACCAACCTAAGCTGGACCTCAAGCACGGCCATGTGCGCCAAGCCGAAGCCCTGCTGCGCTGGCAGCATCCGACATTGGGCCAAGTGTCGCCCGCAGAATTCATCCCCCTGGCCGAGCGTACCGGCAGCATGGGCAGCCTGACTTTGTGGGTGATTGAAGAGGCGATCCGCCAGATCGGCGAGTGGTCGCTGCGCGGGTTGTTTATCCAGTTGTCGGTGAATATCTCGGTGGCTGACCTGGCCGATGATGACCTGGCGATTCGGGTCACGGCCTTGCTGATGCAATACAAAGTGGATGCCCAGCAATTGATTTTCGAGATCACCGAAAGCGCGATCATGCACAACCCCCAGCAGGCGCTCAGTGTGCTGGAGCAACTGCGTGGCTGCGGTATCAGCCTGTCGGTGGATGACTTCGGCACCGGTTATTCGTCGCTGGCGCAGTTGCAGCGTCTGCCGGTGCAGGAGCTGAAGATCGACCAGTCCTTTGTACGCAACCTCGACAGCACCAGCGGTGACGGGGTGATCGTGCGCTCCACCATCGAGATGAGCCACAACCTGGGGCTCAAAGTGGTCGCGGAGGGCGTGGAGTTTGCCCCCAGCCTGAAATTGCTCAAGCAATGGAACTGCGACACGGCCCAGGGTTACCTGATCAGCCGGCCCTTGAATGCCATGGCGTTCGAAATGTGGATGCGCCGCGAGCGCGTGCCGCTGTAACGCCATGCGCAATTCACTGTGGGAGTTCTGTCAGGCTTGGTTAAAGGGTACACCGGCGCTCCCACATTTTGATCTTTGTCACACATGAAAAAGGCGGCGACCCTCAACAGGTCGCCGCCTTTTTATTACTGCCAGTGGAGCTTAATCCGGCAGTTTGAACGCCATCACATAGTCACCCTGCTTGGTGCCCAGGGAACCGTGACCGCCGGCCATGACCAGCACGTACTGCTTGCCGTCTTTACCGGTGTAGGTCATCGGGGTGGTTTGCGCGCCTGCTGGCAGGCGGCCTTCCCACAGTTGCTTGCCGTTTTTCACGTCATAGGCACGCAGGTACTGGTCGAGGGTACCGCTGAGGAACGACACGCCACCGGCGGTGGTGAACGTACCGCCCAGGCTAGGCACGCCCATGGTCAGTGGGATTGGAACCGGCGAGCTGTCACGCACGGTGCCGTTCTTGTGCATCCAGATGGTTTTGTGGGTGGTCAGGTCGACCGCCGCTACATAACCCCAGGCCGGTGCCTGGCACGGCAGGCCCATTGGCGACAGCAGTGCTTCGAGGATCACTCCGTAGGGCGCGCCTTTGTTCGGCTGTACGCCTTCGGTTTCGCTGACACGTGGGCCTTGTTTGGCAATGTCGGCAGCCGGGATCAGCTTGGATTTGAACGCCATGTAGCTCGGGTTCACGAAGGCGATCTGGCGTACCGGGTCGACGGAAATACCGCCCCAGTCGAACACGCCGAAGTTACCTGGGTAAACGATCGAACCTTGCAGCGATGGCGGGGTGAACGGGCCGTCGTAGCGCATCGACTTGAAGTCGATCCGGCAGATCAGTTGGTCGAACGGCGTCACGCCCCACATGTCGCGCTCTTTGAGGGGCGGCGGCATGAAGTTCAGGTCGGACTTGGGCTGGGTAGGGGAGGTGTGATCGCCAGCCACTGCGCCTTGCGGTACTGGAATTTCATTGATCGGCACCACCGGCTGGCCGTTGGTACGGTCGAGCACGTAGATGCTGCCTTGCTTGGTCGACGCCATCACCGCTTGCTTCACGCCGTCAGCGGTCTTGATGTCGATCAGGGTTGGCTGGCCGCCTACGTCCATGTCCCACAGGTCGTGGTGAGTGAACTGGAAGGTCCATTTCACGTGGCCGCTGTCGATGTCCAGGGCAGTGAGGCCGGCGCTGTACTTCTCGGAGTCCGGGGTACGGTCGCCGCCGTACTGGTCGGGCATCTGGTTGCCCATTGGCAGGTACAGGGTGCCGAGTTTTTCATCCACGGCGAACATCGACCACATGTTTGGCGAGTTGCGGGTGTAGGTCTTGCCCTCGGCCAACGGAGTGGTGTCGTCTGGGTTGCCGCTGTCCCAGTTCCACACCAGCTTGCCGGTGTGCACGTCGAACGCACGGATCACGCCGCTAGGCTCGTCGGTGGAGACGTTGTCGGTCACGTGGCCGCCGATCACGACCAGGTTCTTGGTCACGGCCGGTGGCGAAGTGGAGTAGTAACCGCCTGGAGCAAAGCTGCCGATGTTGGCACGCAGGTCGACCTGGCCTTTGTCACCGAAGTCTTCGCACATCTTGCCGGTATCGGCGTTGAGGGCGATCAGACGGGTGTCGGCAGTTGGCACGAAGATGCGTTTCGGGCACACGGCGCTGACGGGGGCCGGGCTGGCGGAACCGGTCGGGCTCTGCTCGGAGGCGTACGCCGCATCATCGTGATACGACACGCCACGGCAGGTCATGTGCGCCCATCCCTTGAAGTTCGCAGCGCCTTGGCTGCTGATCTTCGGATCGAAACGCCAGATTTCCTTGCCGGTGTCCGGGTCCAAGGCAATGACCTGGCTGTGCGGGGTGCACACGTAGAGCATGCCGTTGACTTTCAGCGGGGTGTTTTCCGCGGTGGTCTCACCCGGATCGTTCGGGCCAGGGATGTCACCGGTGCGGTAGGTCCATGCTGGCACCAGTTTGTGCGCGTTTTCCGGGGTGATCTGCGCCAGCGGCGAGTAGCGATCACCGAAGGCCGAACGGCCATAGGAGTTCCAGTCGCCATCGGCCTGGGACGGCGCAGCACTGGCCATGCCCGGTACGGCGTCGCGGTCCAGTTGGCCGGTCTTGACCATTTCACCTGGGTTGGTGAATTGGCTGGCCAGCGCGGTGGCACCCGCCAAAACCACGGCAATGCTCAGCGCGCCGGTGCCCAGTGGGGCAGGTTGGGTGCGCAGCAACGGACGACGGAACCACGGCAGCAGCATGACGATGCCCAAGGCGAACAGCAGCGCCAGGCGCGGCACCAACTGCCACCAGTCCAGGCCGACTTCCCACAGAGCCCACACGGTGCTGGCGAACAGCACCAGTGCGTACAGGCCCAGCGCGGCGCGGTGGGTAGCCAACAGCAGCAGGCCGGTCAGGGCGATGCCAATACCGGCCAGCAGGTAGTACAACGACCCGCCGAGCATGCTCAGCTTGACGCCGCCGGCCAGCAAGGCCAGGCCCATGATCAGCAGCAAGACGCCTAGCAGCCTGGGCAGCAGGCGACTTGGGCTTGAGGCACCATCAGTGCTCATAGTGTGTTTCTCCGTTACGTTGGAATTATGTAACCCCATGCTTCACTGTAGATGACGATTCGGCACGGGCTTGGTTCAGCGTTATTTGGTTTTTCTGGGGATAAGTGTGGTTATCCACAGGCGGGCGATTTATTCCCAGGCGCAGGTCGGGGTGAGACAGCGCTGTCTTTGCGGGTAGGGAAATTCGGCAAGATGGGGTCGACCGGGGAAGTGAAACGTTTCAGTTTGTTGCCGGGAAGGATAAAGGGAGTGGGCGCGCAGAGAAAGGGTAAATCGCAAGATGCATCATTTCAGATTTGGTAACAGTGACGAATCGTCGCTGCAAAAAGCCGATGTGGGAGGGCTTTTGTGGGAGCTGGCTTGCCTGCGATGGCATCACCTCGGTATCACTGAAATACCGAGGTGATGCCATCGCAGGCAAGCCAGCTCCCACATAGGCCCTGTCCGCAGGGATATTGCGGTGTTGGTTAGAAGGTGGTGCGCACACCAAACTGCACACTGCGCCCCGGTGCCGGCGCAATATCGCGCAGGATCGAGCTGGCACAGCGCACGGTCTGGTTTGTCAGGTTTTCACCGTTCACAAACGCCAGCCATTGGCTGCCACCGACGTTGAAGTGATAACCCGCGCTGGCACCCAAGGTGGTGTAGCCGTCGGTGCCGCTTTCGTTATCCGGCACGCGGCCTTGTCCGGCGGCATGCTCCACATCGATCCGCGCCTGCCAGCGGTCCAGTTCCCACAGCAAGCCACTGTTCACGCGCAGCGGTGCGATGCGTGGCAAGGCTTCGCCCGTGTCGAGGTTGGTGGCGCGGGTGTAGTCGCCCGACAGTTCAAGGGCGAACTTGCCGTAGGCGCTTTCGCCGAGCTTCCAGTGATCCTGGGCTTCGAAGCCGGCGAACCGTGCACGCACACCGGAGTATTTGTACTCAGGGATGCCGCCGGCGTCTTCTTCACCCTCGTCGTTCAGCGTGCGACCGCTGCCTAGCAGGCCGATGTAGTTGGAGAAGTGGCTGTAGAACACGCCGAAGCTGCCCTTGTGAGTGCCGTTGTCAAAGCGCAGGGCGAGGTCGCTGGACACGGCTTTTTCTTTCTTCAGGTTGGCGTCGCCCAACTCGTAGGTGCCGGTGGCGACGTGGGCGCCGTTGGCGTACAGCTCGTAGAAGGTCGGCGCGCGCTCGGTGTAGCCCAGGGTCGCGGCCAGGGACCAGATGGGCGTGAGGGTGTACACCGCGCCGGACGACAGGCTACCGGCGGTGAAATCATTGCTCTTGTCGGCACCGGCAAAGCGCTCGTTGCCCTTGGCATTCGGGTCGACGCTGGTGTGTTCCAGGCGCCCGCCGAGGCTGAGTTTCAGGCGTTCGGTGGCCTGCATTTCTTCGAGGATAAACAGCGCGCCAGCGTTGGTGTCGGTCTGCGGCACGAAAGCTTCTTCGCCGAGGGCGGAGAATTCGTTGCGGGTAACTTGCGCGCCGACCACGCCATTGAACGGCCCGATAGGCTGGTGACGGGCTTCAACGCGAGCTTCATAGCCTTTGTTCTTGAAGATCGTGCCGGTCTCGCCGCCTTCGATTTCGCGGTGTTCGTAGTCGGTGTAGCCCGCATCGACTTTTACCGAGGTGAACGGACCCTGCAGGTTGCGCACTTCGGAGGCGAAGGCGTAGTGGTCCTGCTTCATGCGGATGCGCACGTCCTGCTCGGCGGGCGAGCCGTAGTTGGCGTCGTAGTTGCTGTAGGACAGGCCGGCATAACCGTCGTCCCAGGTGTAGGAACCGCCCACCGCGCCGCCGTCCTGGCGCCCGTCGCTGTTGCCCAGGCGACCATTTTTACCGGGCGCGTCGTCGCTCTCCGGCGCGTGGCGGCTGCGGGCCTGGCCGGGGATTTTCAGGTCGTTGAATTCCCGCGCATTGGCGTCCAGGTGCAAGGCAAACGTGCCGTTGCCGGCTTCCAGCTTGCCCGCACTGCTGCGGGTGGTGTCGGCGCCGCCGTAGCGCAATTCACCGGCACCGTGGATGCCTTCGATGGCTTCGGTCGGGATGCGGTTGTCGAAGGTGTTGACCACGCCACCGATGGCACTGCCGCCGTACAGCAACGCCGCCGGGCCGCGCACGATTTCAATGCGGTCAACGTTGACCGGATCCAGCGGTACGGCGTGGTCGTAGGACAGCGACGAGGCATCCAGCGCGCCGACGCCATTGCGCAGCAGGCGAATCCGGTCGCCGTCCTGGCCACGGATAATCGGCCGGCTGGCACCGGGGCCGAAGTACGAGGAGGATACGCCTGGCTGCTTGTTGAGGGTTTCACCCAGGCTGCCTTTTTGTTGCAGGGTCAGGTCGTCGCCTTCCAGCACCGTGGTGGGCGAGGCAAGTTGTTCGCTGCCCAGCGGGTTGCCGGTGATGACTTGAGGTTGCAGTTCCAGGGCGTGGGCTTCGGAGCAGATCAGCAGGGCGGCGGCAAGCGGGGTCAAGCGCCACAGAGAAGAAAGGGACATCGGACATTCCTTGGCAAAACGGCAAAAAAGAGCAGGCTTAAGACGGTATCGAGCACGTTACTTTTCATAACAATCTGATAAGTATCGTTACAATATAACATCTCTTTTTTCGCTGAAAAGGGGAACTTTTCCCAAGGGTCTATATTCAATGCGGTGCTTCCACCTGTACGCCCCGTCGGCTAAGGTGCGCGGCTGTGTTTCCTCTTTTTGCAAAAGGCCCGGCATGACCGCGACAAGCAACGACCCACTTCACGGCGTGACCCTGCAACACGTCCTCACCACGCTAGTGGAGCATTACGAATGGGACGGCCTGGCCGAACGCATTGATATCCGCTGCTTCAAGAGCGACCCGAGCATCAAGTCGAGCCTCACGTTCCTGCGCAAAACCCCCTGGGCGCGGGAAAAAGTCGAAGCGTTGTACGTCAAGCTGATGCGCACCAAACGTCCGCTGGATTGAGTCTGTGAAGCGCTTTGTCGCGGTGGCGGCGCTGGCCGGTTGGGTGGGGCTGGCAATTCAGCAATACCTGATTTTCTATTCGCGCTGGTCCACTGGCGCCAGCCTGCTGGGCGGCTTGATCAACTTCTTCAGCTTCTTCACCGTGCTGACCAACACCCTGGTCGTCGTGGTGTTGAGTTATGCCCTGGTCCAGCGTGATTCAGCCGCGAAGCGGTTTTTTCTGGCACCCGGAATCAGCAGCGGTATCGCTATCAGCATCGTGGTGGTGAGCCTGGCTTACAACCTGCTGCTGCGGCATTTGTGGCAGCCCGAAGGCTTCCAATTTGTCGCCGACGAACTGCTGCACGACGTGATGCCGACGCTGTTTTTTATCTACTGGTGGCGGTGTGTGCCCAAGGGCAGCCTGCGGTTCAAACACATCGGCGCCTGGGTGATCTACCCGTTGGTGTACTTCGCCTATGTGCTGCTGAGGGGGCATTTGCTCGGGCAGTATCAGTACCCGTTCATTGATGTGGATGCGCTCGGTTATCCACAGGTGTTTGTGAATGCCGGGGGGATATTGGCGGGGTTCATCGTGATTGCATTGACGGTGCTGGGGCTGGACAGGTTGTTGAAAACACCTTCGAGCTAATGTGGGAGCCGGGCTTGCCCGCGATGACGGTGTGTCAGCTAATGAATTGCCTGCTGATGCACTGCTATCGCAGGCAAGCCAGCTCCCACATTGGAGCTCTAGTGTGTTTGAGATATCACTCTTCTTCGCTGCCTTCGGCACGCCAGTAACCCACGGCCTTGAGGAACTCCTCATTGACCTTGTGCGTATCCAGCAGTACCCGGCGAACCTGGCGTGACAGCTTGGTCTCAGTGGCAACAAAGCTATACAGCGAGCCACTTGGCAGCGTCAGTTTCTGCACGGTCTCCAGCAGGTCGTCCTGGCCACGAATCACCCAGATCACGTCGACGTTCGCGGCACTGTTCAGCGCCTGCTTTTCTGCCGCGTTAGCGATTTCAATCACGGCCAGTACGGTGCGCCCGGCCGGCAACTCTTCCAGGCGCCGTGCGATGGCGGGCAGGGCGGTTTCATCGCCGATCAGCAGGTAGCTGTCGAAGATGTCCGGCACGATCATCGAGCCGCGTGGCCCGCCGATATACAGGTGCTGGCCGACCTGCACCTGATCGGCCCAGGTGGACGCAGGGCCATCGCCATGCAGGACAAAATCGATGTCCAACTCGCCGATGCTCAGGTCGAAACGGCGTGGCGTGTAGTCGCGCATCGCCGGTTGCGGGCCGTCACCCTTGATGTTGAAGGTGGGGCTTTCCAGCGCGGCCTGTTCGGCGGCGTTCTGCGGGAACAGCAGCTTGATGTGGTCGTCACTGCCCAGGCTGACAAACCCCGCCAGCTCAGGCCCACCCAGGGTGATGCGGCGCATGCGCGGGGTGATGTCGACCACTCGCAGTACTTCAAGACGGCGGCGTTTGATTTCGTGGCTTACGCGGTGGATCACTTGGCTATTCATTGGTCTTTCCCGTCGGCAATGGCTTGAGCGGTGCGATTGAGCAGCGCCGCGACACGAACGATTTCTTCCGGGCTCCAGCGCCCGTGGTGCGAGTGCAAGGCGTGGCGCAGGTTATGCACCGCCTCGTGGATTTCGGGCGGGCGGTCATGGCCGCGCAATGAGCGTTTGCTCACATCGATGCGCATGCGCACGCCGTCCAACGCCACCTGCTGCTCGCTTAAGAAGAGACGACCGGCGTCGGTAATTGTGTAGCGTTTTTTTCCGCCATCGGCGTCGCCCTGGATCAAATCGCTCTCTTCCAGAAAGGTCAGGGTGGGGTAGATCACGCCCGGGCTTGGGGTGTAGGCGCCGTCGAACAGGCTTTCGATCTGGCGGATCAGGTCATAGCCGTGGCATGGCTGCTCGGCGATCAGCGCCGGCAGCAGTAATTTCAGGTCGCCGGGTGCAAACACCCGGGGGCCGCGACCGCGGCCTGCGCGCGGGTCGAAGCCGTCGCGCTGGTGAGGATGGTCTCGCATAGGTGGGAGCCTCTGTGTGTGTCTAGATATAACTTAAGATATATCTTTAGCGTTACGCAACGCGCTCCGACAAACGGTCTGCTCCCACAACTATTTTGGATCACCCGTTCAGAGGGTGCCGGCCTCATGCGCATCCAGCCGCTGCAGCGCCTCGCGGGTCAAATGTCGAGCCAGGTTCGATTCGCTGGGGATGTCCTCGCTGAAACCGCTGGCAAGAATGCGTTCGTAGGCCTGCGTCGTCATCGGCTGGCCACTGAGCACTTCAGCGTGAGGCACGCCCAGGGCATCGGCCAGTGCCAGCAGGCCGGATCGTAGGGTGATGCGTTCCGCAGGCGTCGCACCGGCCCATTGGTTCTGGGCAAATAGCAGGTCATCGAGTGAATCGCTTAGCGCATGGGCGCGGTCGAGGCTGGCCTGGAAACGCGGCGCATGGGTTTCGCGCAGGTATTGCTCCCAAAACGGTTGTTCCAACAGGGCTATTACCAGCCCGTCGCCGGCTTCCTGCCCTGACACATGATCGAATGCATTTTCCAGCTGTGTCAGGCCGACCTCGGCCGTGGCCCGATAGCGCATGTGCGGCGACACCCAAGGCAGTTTCAGGCGGCCTTGCAAGGCGCTGTGATAGGCCATGTAAACCTCTACTTCATCCACCGTGCCTGGCACGCCGTCAACCAACTGCGTGCTGAAACGCAGGCCTTGTCCGCCGTCCGAGACCGGTGCGATGCGTTGGCGGATATCGGCCTGGGCGAATCGGTTGAGCCGGTCCAGGCGTGACTTGCCCCGGGCCAGCCCGACCAGTTCGCGCTCGCGCAGGGCGGCGGATGGTTCCCGTCTGATCTCTGCCAAGCGCACCTCGACCCCCATCGCATTAAAGATGTGTGCTCCGGCATCGGCGCAGGTGACTGGGTTGCCAGCCATCAAGAGCAGGCGCGAACGCAGTGCGTGGTCGCCGTGCATGGCCCGCAGCATGCGCCAGACTTTGTCGGTCAGTTGCGCGCGGCCGCGTGTGTAGCGTGCTTCGTCGCGCGCGTCTTCAAACACGTCCGAATGCTCCAGGCTTTTCAGGACCTCGAAAAAACCTTGGGCGCCGTGCTCCTGTTCAAGGTCCAGCCACTGTTGTTTCAATTTTTCTTGAAGCGCCAATGGTTGGTTGGCCAGCCAGAATTGGCTGTCGCCTTTGGGCGGATACGTACGGTAAGGGTCCAAACCGGCTGCCAGTCGGTAACTGATCAATTGCTGTTCGGCGCTCGCGCTCAATCGGTTGCGGTCAAGGCGGGCCCAGGCCACTACTTCGGCTTCGGGCGCCCACGGCAAGAATTGCGGCACGCTGTCGATGGCGGTGTTTTGCATGTCCAGGTAGAAGCCCCAAGGCCTGGACTGTTCAAACAAACCGTCGGGCCATTCGCTGATGCCGGTGTTGTTCAACGACAAGGCTTCTAGATGCGCCAGGCCTCTCAGGTCTGGTGCTCGGGTCAAGCCACGGTTATGGCTCAGGTTCAGTTGCCGCATTTGGGACATGTCGGCGAGTTGGCTCAAGCCGGCGGTGTCCCATGTGATGGGGTTGCTCTCCAGGCTCAAGTGCGTCAGCGACGTCATGCCCTGCAGGGGCGTTGGCAATCGCGTCAGTCTGTTGTTGCGCAGGCTAAGGCTGATCAGTCGCGGGAAGTTCGTGAGAAATGACGTATCGGTATCCAAGAGTTGGGCGTCGATCAAATCCAGGTGCAACACATGATCGAAGTTGGCGCTCAGCCGCAGGTTCGCCAGCAAACCGGGCAACCGTATGCTACGTACGCTCACGCGAATGCCGGTTTCGTCTGCGTCGATGTTTTCTTCCCAGGCCCGTAGCAACGATTTAGCCAGGTACAGGCGCTGTTCGCCGATGTCTGCCGGTTCATCGTCCGGCACGTGGGTGATCCACTGCGTGAGTTCGCGATGCAACTCGTCCTTCTCAAGCTCTCGTGCTTCGAAGCGCTGGCGTTGAAGCGGGTCGGCGAGGGTCTGCAGGTAGGTATCGATCCTGGTTTGTTCGGCATACGGATAAAGCGTCTTGACCCTTTGTTCCAACGGATCGGGGAACAGGTCGCACAGCCAGGCTGCCGCGCGGTGCATGGGTTTTTGCAGAAGTACCAGGGTGTCAGTGGACTGTGCTTCCCCGAGCGGCGAATCCGCCCACAGCTCGCGACGCTGTTGCGGTGTGCGCAATGTGTCGATTATCCAGCGTTTGAATGCCGCACCTTCACCCGGTGCGAAACCCAGGGCTTTGGTTTTGTGCGGGGGCAGTGCGTCAAGCACGGCATCGAACAAATCGCTGGCGGGTTTGCCTCGGGCCTGACCGTTGTCGTAAACCTCGTAGTGCCGGTCTTTTTTCAGCAGCAGCCGCTGAGAGCGAGCGTTTTGCGGGCCGGCACTGGCACGCACATTGGCGATGGGCGAGTGCTGGCGGATTTCGATGCGGCAATCTTCCAGGCTGTCGCTGTACACGCGCAACGTATCGAGGACCATTTGCTCGGTGACTGGGCCAAGCAGGTGAGGGTCATAAAAACCCTGGAACGCTTCGGCAGCCAGGGCTTGTCCGTGCAGCTCCCGGGCGAGGTTTTTCAGGCGCAAGGGCAGATGCCGTTCGGTGTCCAGGGTGGTCAGCTCATCCGGTCGTGCGTGGCTGAGTACGTTGTTTACCAGCGTTTTCGGCAGTCCGGGGCAGGCCTCCCGCACCCGTAGGCCACGCTCGGTGGTGAGGTCTTCGCTGTTGCGGTACAGGTAAGCGAACAATGAACCCTGGCGTTGGGCGAGTTGGTCGGCGAGGCGATTGCGCAGTGCATTGATTTGTGCCGAGCGGCCTTCTGGCAACTCACCCAGTAGACTTGTCAGCTGTGTGCTGTCCAGGGCGTCCACCAGGCGTTCGGGTAATTGGCCTTGGTTCAAGTCTTCACGGCTGATGGACACTGTGTGCGGCGCATCGTCTTCGCCAAAGCGCAGGTGGTCGCCGCTGAGATCCGCGTTTTCATACACAAGGATCGCCCGGTCCTGTGGCCAACCCGGCAGTTCGCGGGCGATGTAGGGGCTCCAATAAGTGTCGTGATCAACCGGTTCGCCGGCGCGCAGTCGTTCGGGCAGTTGCGCCGCCTTCTGGTTCAGTTGCATGCGCTTGAGTGTTTCATCCAATAGCGGCGCGGCTACCTGGTCGGCCTGTACAGCGCGCAGCGCGTCATGATCAAGGCCGCTGGTGGCAAGAATCTGCTGCTGTTGGGCGTCAGTGTATGGCCCCAATTCGAGCAGGCGCCGTCGGTCATTCCAGGCTTGCGGGCTGTCGTTGCGGCGGATCGTTGGCGCATAGGCGTCGGCGCGGGTGGCATGCAGGACGCGATGCTGGTTGCTGGCCGGGTCGAGCTTGAGGGCGTACTGTGCGCCGTCCATGGGCAAGATTTTTTGCCCTGCGTGCGTATGTACGCCCAACTCGTCCGGCAGGGAGTCAGCCGGTAATTGCACGGCCTGCTTATACGGCGTCGGATCAGGGTTCCATAGTCGCGTCTTGCCGTTGACCTCGACCGCCTTGAGTTGGTTGACGAACGCCGACTGGGCCAGTTTGCCGCCAACACCGAACGTCGCCAACTGCACCACATCACTCACCACGCCCACTAGATGCCCCACGGCGTCCAGCGCTTGGCCCTCGGCCAGGTCAACCACGCCTTCGACCACTTCGTCCAGCAGTTGGTAGGCGGTGTAGGCCAGCATCACCTCTCCCAGTAACGGCACGAACGGCGTGATGACCATCAGCGCCACGTTGAGTACACCCTCAAGGGTATGACTGAACGAGTCCCACCAGGCCCAGCGTGCATGACTGTCGGCATCTGCCGTAGACACTGCGAGTTCGCGGCCGTCGTTGAGCATTTTATTCAGCGCTGCCTGGTACATCTGCGGCCACAACTCGCCGTCGATGCGACTTGCGCTGTAGGGCGCGCGTTGTTGCAGTCCGTCGATAAAAACGCCCCGCTGCTGCTGGTCCACAAACTGACTGAAGAACTGCCGGTAGGCAGGGTCCTGCAGCTTCATTGTCAGCGCATCACGAAACGCCAGCGTGCTGGGGTAAGCCTGAATGGCACCGTGGGGATCATGGGGGATATACACCACCACCGGCATAATGTCCTTCGCCAGGTCAAGATCGGCGGCGATCAACAGGATGCCGGTCAGCAGCGTGTTCATGATACGCAATCGATAAAACTGCATTACCCCGCGCTCACCCTTCACGCAGCGTTGCAGCAGGTGGAAAGCCTGCGGCTCGATGTCGCCGCGTAGTTGGGCCAGGTGCGCAGCACTGTTCAGGGCTGCCTGCTGGCTGGCGATGACCTCGGCTTGCAGGCTATGCCGGTCGGCTTCCTGCGGTGGCAGCAGGTGTTGTGTCAGGTGACGTGCGTATTGCGCACCGAGGTCCAGTTCGCGGCATAGGGCGGTGAATTGCTCGATACTCATTCGGCTATGGTGCGCCTCGATCTCGAAGTGCCCAAGTGCGTCCGGTTGACTGATGTAGCGAGAGCTGTGGCTGAAATGTTCACTGCTGGAAAAATTTCGCAGGGCCGCATTAAGCAACGACACGGTGCGGCTGGTACTGCCCTTGAGAAACGGCCCCCTGACACTGACCAAAAACAGATGTGTGGCGCGTACATCCAGCGTCAACGCGTAGCGGTGCTGCAGGGCAGCGGTCAGCAAGGGCTCGGCAAATGCGTACACATCTTGCAGCGCCTTCAGGCGTTGATCGACGGTGTTTTGTGAGGCCCAGGCTCTGGCATTGGCGACCTTGGCCGGGCTGTGTAGCGCGGCGGGCGCGTGCAATAGTTCGGGCAGTAGCCCCAAGTGGGCATGGCTCAGCGCCTGTGCCCGTTGCCAGGCGGCGGTCGTTAACCAGTCGGGCAGGTTGTTTTGGATCAATGAATAGTGCGGACCTTTATCCGGTGTGGCAGGCATGGCGGATGACCTTGAGTCGTGGACAAGGCCATCAGCCTAGGGAGGCGGGGCGGGCACCTGTGGTTAATTAGTTACTTCGTGAGTGACAAAGTCCACCACAGGGCCCGGTGTGGGCGAGCAGGCCGGTGGTTGAGGCAGGCAGATCGGTGGCGGGCTGGTGAAAATCCCATAGGTGTAATCCAGGGCTTCGGTGGTGATCACGTCGCTCACGGTCCAGGTCTGCTCCCAGGGTGCCGTGTTGCCGGAGGCGTGAAACACCAGTGTTGCTTCCAGATCCATACCGGGGACGCTGGTTTGTGGCAGGTAGGGGGCACTGGTCGGGTGCTGGCGCTTCCAACGTTCCCACAATAGGTCGAGGTAGCAGTGATGCAGGAAGAACACCGGGTCATTCGGCGAGGTGGGAAACGACATATTGCCTCCCACCCATCGATGCACGGGGTCATGCAGCATGCCTTCGCAAAAATTCACCCAACTGTCTGGGCCGCCAGCGTAGGGCGTCCTCGACAAGGCGGCGCTCACCTGGTCGTTATCCGGCAGATGGGCACCGGCTTCATCGCCAAACTCACGGCGCAGGCCGGGGTCACCGATGTCCAGGTCCCAGATCTTTACGTCGAAGCGTCCGGCATGCTGGGCGAATGGGCCGGTGACCACTCGATTATTCTGGGCGCGGTCGCCATTGCCGCCAAGAAAGCTCGAGGTGAAGGGATCGTTGGGTCCGTTCAGTGTCCAGTCCCAGAACGGCAAAGTGATGCTGGTGTCATTCGCGGTGATTTGCAGTGCCCGTTCGAACTGGCGCAGGAACACCCGATGCCAAGGGAAAAACAGTGGGCTGCGGTGGGGCATGGGCGTGAACTGGCCGGGGCCGCCCATGGCGTCTTTATGCACCTGCACAAAATCGTCATAGCGGCTTTGATGGCCGGGACGCAGCACGCTGGGTGTGTCGTTTTTCAAGCGCAGCATGGCTTCGACCAAGGTGTTTTTCTGTTCGCGGGTCATGTTGCGGTGGTTGATTCGGATATCCATAACGGGTCTCTGATGCGGTTTGCGGAGAGACCAATTTAGAAGCCCGGGCAAACCACCACTATCATCCAAGGCGGCGCTTATTGTCAGAGGGTCGTAGCACCGTTGGTAAGCGGTACTGGCAGACACTGAGTGCGGTCACCCGGCTGCAAGTAGGGCATCAGGATCGGCGCCATACCCTTGAGCACCTGTACGGGCAACGCCGAGGTAAAAGTGAAGTGTTCGGCGGATTGACCGGGGACAAACGCGGTCAACGTACCGAAGTGATGCTCGCCCAGGTAAAACACAAAGGTCGCCGTACGGTTGATGGATTTTGAGCTGAGAATCCGGCCCCCTGCGCCAATCGCTTCGATACGGTTATCCCCGGTGCCGGTCTTGCCACCCATGGCCAGCGGGGTGCCGTCGGCCAGTTTGAAACTGCCAGCCACGCGTTTGGCGGTGCCGGCATCCACTACCTGGGACAGCGCGCCGCGCAAGGCCTGGGCAACCTCGATCGGCATCACTCGCTTGCCCGGTGCAGGGTCGTTGACCACTCGGGTTTCGTACGGCGTATCGGCAGCAAAATGCAGGGTGTCGATGCGCAATACGCGGGGTCGTACGCCGTCATTGAGGATGATGCCCATCAGTTCTGCCAGTGCCGCAGGGCGGTCACCGGAGCTGCCGATTGCGGTTGCCAGGGACGGCACCAGATGGTCGAACGGATACCCCACGGCCTGCCAGCGTTGATGAATATCGAGGAACGCTTCGATCTCCAGCATGGTGCGGATGCGGCTGTCGCGTGCGCTTTGATGGCGGCTCTTGAACAGCCAGCTGTAGACCTCCTGGCGTTCGAACTGGCTGGCCTTGACCACTTCAGTGAAGGTCGCCTCGGGATGGTTGAGCAAGTAGCCCAACAGCCACAAATCCAGCGGGTGCACCTTGGCGATATAGCCTTGGTCGGGCAGGTCGTAGGTGCCGGGGCCATAGTCCTTGTAGAGTTTTTGCAGGCGTTCGTCGGTGAGTTTTTCTGTGGTTTTGACACCGTTCAGGTGTGAACGCACAAACAAGTTGAAGCTCTCCTGACTGGCATTGGGCAGCAGATAGCGGTGCACCGCGGCCAGGCGAATCGGCGTGGGGCGCAGGCTGTCGAGGAAGGTTTCGAGGCGCGCCTGGGTGTCTTTCTTCTGGTACTTCTTCCAGAACTTGCGCAGGAAGGTCGTGCCTTCCCGGTCAGCGAAACCTGCGAGGTATTCCTGGCGGCGCGGGTCGTTGTCGTCCTTGAGCAACTCGGCGCTGTTGTTCTCGCCGGAGTAGGTGATGTAGCGCACCAGGTCGCGCATCAGGCGAATGAACGGCAGGTTGATCGACTCACGCAGCGCATCGCGCAGGCTGGGGCTGCGGCCGTTGTCCTGGCTGCGGAAGTTGTGGAAGTGGTGCAGGCCGCCACCGGTGAAAAAGCTCTCGGCGGGGCTGGCCGAATACGTGCGGTCGAGTGCGGCGTCGAGCATTTTGGTCAGAGACTTGTCCGGTGCCTGGATCAGGTAGTCGAGGGCCCAGCGGCTCAAGCGGTCCTGGTCATCTACCGCGATTTTTTTCAGCGCAGCCGGAGCTTGCGCGGCGTATTTGTCGTGCAGCTCGGTGATGATTTGCAGGTAGGTGGTGAGCACCCGCAACTTGGCGGTGGAGCCCAGTTCCAGCTTGCTGCCTTCGTTGATGTCGAAGGGCTGGTCGGTGTTGTCGGTTTGCACGCGCACCCGTGAGCCGTCCGCGGTCAGCTCGAACAGGGTGAAGCTGTAACGCACTTGTGCGGTGCTGGCCGGTGTAAGCAGGCGCTCACCGAGCAGGCCAAGTTGGCGGGCGTAGTCGGGGTCGGCGAGGTGCTTGAGGTAGTCGCTGACCTGCCCCTGCAATTGGGCTTGCAGGGTGGTCGTGGCGGAGAGGTCGAGGCGGTCAAGGTCGTACAGTGGTCGGTCGAGCAGGGCAGCCAGGCGGCTGCGTGCAACGCTGATGCCCTTGTTGGTCTCGATCGGCTGCACCGTGGGTTGTTGCACCCAGTCGCGGTAAGTGACCTTGCTTGCCAGTGCCACGTTCAACAGCGCAGGTGTGATCACCCCGTTCTGGGCCAGCAGGCGTAGGTGGCTGTCGGTGAGTTGCGCCAGCTCATCACGCCCTTTGGCCAGGTAATGCGACGGTCGGCGCTGGGCGATGATCAGCGACAGCACTTCCCTCAGGGCCAGGCCTTGCTCAGCGTTTACCGGGCCGCGCAACGCCTGGTTGACCGTGTTGAAATCGGCGCCGTACCACACCCGCAACCCCTCGGCCATGCCATGCACTTCGCCATGCCCCGGGACTGCCGACAGGGGCACGCTGTTGAGGTAATCGCGCAGGATATTTTTACGTGCGGGCAAGGTGTCGGGGCCATCGTGATAGGCGCGCACGGCAGCAGAAAACATCTGCCGCAGTTTTTCCCCGCCCGATACGGTCAGGCCATCCGGCGAGTGTCGGTATTTTTCCAGTTGAGTGGCCAAGGTACTCCCGCCGGCGCTCTGGCCGGGCAAGTGCAGCAATTTGGCGACTTGCGACCACGCGGCCTTGGCAAAACGCGGCCAGTCCACGGCCGGGTTGGCCTGGGGTTGGGTGGGGTCAAGCAGGTCGCGGTTTTCGATAAACAGCAGGCTGTTGATCACCAGCGGCGGGATCGACGCGAAGCTGTCGTACAGCTGTTGCGGGTAGTTGTATTGGTACAGCGGGACGGCGCGGCAATCGGTGATGGACAGCCCGGCCTGGATCTTTTCCGTGTAGGGCACGAACAGGCCTTTGGCGCTGTAGTCCATCAGTTGCGGTGAGAAGCGCGACTGGTCCTGGATCACGTAACCGCGCTTGAGCAGACGCGGTAGGAACGTGCCGAGGTCGCTGTAGCCCAGGCGCCGGTCGAAGGGGCCGGCACCGGGATAGACCATGGCATCACTGGCCCCAGGTTTTACCTGGTAGGTAAGGTCGCGGGCCAGGCGGCTGAGTTCCTGGGCCTGCAGGCGTGAGGTGCGCATCTCTTTGCTGGCGGCAAAACCCAGAGCAATCAATGCGATCAGTACGATCAGCCAGAACAACCGGAGCCAGTAGCGGGGCCGGGGTTTATTTTTGGGTAGAGGCGCTGGGTCCGAACTGCCTTGTACTTTCGCAGCCTTGCTCGATTCGGTTTGCCACAGTGCGCCCATAGTCGATTGATCCCTTCACGCAGATTGATCGGACTTGCTGGAAGCTTAGTCGTTGGGGGCTGCTTGTGAGGGAAATGTGTTTTGTTTGTCGGATGTTTCTTAGGGGGTGCTGCGACGTTTTGCCGCTCAGTGTAGGTTATATGCTCCTGTAAAATTGGATTATTGCGGGTTGTTTCACTAAATTGATCTGCTTTTATAGTGAAAGACCCTGAGCCGGGCTTTTTATACTGCACGCCCCGTTGATCTTGCCTGGCAAGAAGGGCCCGTCCATGAGGCGGCCCCGGTTTCGGCAAGGGCGCTGGCTTACCGGCCTGCCCCTGGAGACTCTGCGGATAATCCAATAACAAAATGAGGTTGTACCCCTATGCCAGTCGGCAACCCACTGCCCCATGGCGAGACCGCTCAAGGCGGCCCGCTCAAACGTGAACTCGGTGAACGGCACATTCGGCTGATGGCCCTCGGCGCCTGTATCGGTGTCGGCCTGTTCCTCGGCTCGGCCAAGGCCATCGAAATGGCCGGCCCGGCGATCATGCTGTCGTACATCATCGGCGGCCTGGCAATCCTGGTGATCATGCGCGCCCTCGGCGAGATGGCGGTGCACAACCCCGTCGCCGGCTCGTTCAGCCGTTACGCCCAAGACTATCTCGGCCCGTTGGCGGGCTTTCTGACTGGCTGGAACTACTGGTTCCTGTGGCTGGTGACCTGCGTTGCGGAGATCACCGCCGTGGCGGTATACATGGGCGTTTGGTTCCCCGACACACCACGCTGGATCTGGGCCCTGGCGGCGCTGATCAGCATGGGCACGATCAACCTGATCGCGGTAAAAGCCTTTGGTGAATTTGAATTCTGGTTCGCGCTGATCAAGATCGTCACGATCATTGCGATGGTGATCGGCGGCGTCGGCATCATCGCCTTTGGCTTTGGCAACGACGGCGTGGCGCTGGGTATTTCCAACCTGTGGGCCCACGGCGGCTTCATGCCCAATGGCGTGCAAGGTGTGCTGATGTCCCTGCAAATGGTGATGTTCGCCTACCTGGGCGTCGAGATGATCGGCCTCACCGCCGGTGAAGCACGCAACCCACAGAAGACCATTCCCAGTGCCATCGGCTCGGTGTTCTGGCGGATCCTGCTGTTTTACGTCGGCGCATTGTTCGTGATTTTGTCGATCTACCCGTGGAACGAAATCGGCACCCAGGGCAGCCCGTTCGTGATGACCTTCGAGCGCTTGGGCATCAAGACCGCCGCTGGCATCATCAACTTTGTAGTGATCACCGCTGCGCTGTCGTCGTGCAACGGTGGCATCTTCAGCACCGGACGCATGCTCTACAGCCTGGCGCAGAACGGCCAGGCACCGGCCACCTTCGGCACCACTTCAAGCAATGGTGTGCCGCGTAAGGCGCTGTTGTTGTCGATCTTTGCCTTGTTGTTGGGCGTGCTGCTCAACTACCTGGTGCCGGATCAGGTGTTCGTGTGGGTGACCTCCATCGCCACCTTCGGTGCGATCTGGACCTGGCTGATGATCCTGCTGGCCCAGCTCAAATTCCGCAAAGGCTTGAGCCCGGCCGAGCAGGCGGGGCTCAAGTACCGCATGTGGCTGTACCCGGTCAGTTCCTACTTGGCGTTGGCGTTCCTGGTGCTGGTGGTGGGACTGATGGCGTACTTCCCGGATACCCGTGTGGCGCTTTACGTAGGGCCTGCATTCCTGGTGCTGCTGACGGTGCTGTTCTACGTCTTCAAGCTGCAACCGACCAACGCCGGGCATGTTGCCTCGCCATCGGCGTGATCCTTGGTTGGCCCGTTGCGCCAAGCTTTGAGGCGCGCGGGTCAACAAATTGAACGCACGAATACGCACGCCCGCGCGATGCGGGCGTTACCTAAGTCAATTCGCGCGGCGCTGGCTCAGGCGCTTGTTCAACTCGAGCCAGGCGCCCAACGCGGCCATCAGCGCGACGCCCACCCCCGCGGTCAGCAGTTGCATTGCCAGTGAATCGCCGGCCATGGCATTGAGCATGTCGGCCAAGGGAGCAAGCAACACGCCCAGGCAGAACACTTCCAGAGAGAACCGGCCCATTCGGCACACCTGTGCGGCGAGTGGATTTTGCGTCCAGCCTGCACCCGGCAACAGCTTGGCAGTGACGTAGGCCAAGGCCAGGAAGTGCAGCAGGCGCACGGGTGAAAGGTCCGTTTTGCTGATGGGGTAGATCAGCTCGCTGATCACGGCTGGCATGACAGCGTCGTGGAGCTCAGGCCAACGCCACGACAGAGTCAGAATGCCGGTGATCAGCACATATACCGCCGCCGCGATAAACAACGGCTGGCGCGACAAGGGGCGAGGCTCGACGGGCTTTTTGCGCTGGCTGTGAATCGCCGCAGCGCCGCCCAGTACAAACAGCAACTGCCAGGTAATCGGATTGAAATACCATACGCCGTCCTCGATGGCCCGCAGGTTCCAACCCATCCAGGGTGCCAGCAGGTACACGGTCAGCGACACAGCCACGACCACAAGGGGGCTGCGCATCATCAGCGGTAGTACCAGCGCCAGGCTGGCCAGCAACACGATGTACAGCGGCAACGGGTCCATCAGGTTGGGTTTGAAGCGCAACAGCAGTTCATCCAGCAACGCCTGTTGCGGGTGGGTGATGAAGTGGGTCATGCCCATCTCTTGCACCAGGTCGCGGGTCTCGACATGGCTGTTGGCAAAGAACACGATGCCCATCAGCATCGCCAGCAAAAAGATGTGCACCACGTACAGCACCCAGGTGCGGCGCAGGATCTTCAGGCAGGCCATCCAGTAGCCTTCGCGTTGCAGGACTTTGCCGTAGGCCATCACCGAGGCGAAGCCGGCAAGGAACACAAAGATCTCCGCTGCGTCACTGAAACCGAAGTTACGCAGGGTGATCTGGCCGAGGGGATTGTGGGGGACGTGATCCCAGAAAATGAAGATCAACGCCAGGCCCCGAAAAAAATCGATGCGCGGGTCGCGTCCGTTCAGCATGGCAGCGGGCTCTTGTACGGATTGTTTATTAAAGACAGGCGGGCGTAGGCAATGATCCACGCCACGCGTCGGGGGCGCGAAGGTTGGCGGTATTTGTAAGCAATTGCAAAGGTTGGGTATTACTGGATGTCTCTAGACATCAATGATTACCAAAGTGCCATGGCTGCCCGCGAGTACGCTATGGGCCGTACCGGCTTGCACGAGGTACATCTGGCCGGCATTCACTCGGACTTCCTGGTTGTCGACGCTCAGTTGCAAATGACCACTGACCACAAACAGTCCTTCGTTGTAGTCGTGGGTTTCTTCCTCATACGCCTGCTCATCCATGCGCAACACCTTGATCCGCGCCGGGCCAACCTGGCCCAGGCGTGTGGATTTCCAGCTGTCAGGCAATTGTTTGGCGATAGCAGCAAAGTCCAGCAACGGCATGTGAATCTCCTTGTTTCAACGATGCCGTCGGTGGTCCGGTTCAGCGGTCAGTGATGATTAACGATTATGCAGCCACGACGTCATTGGGCTCGAAGCTATCGGCCCGCGCCATCTGCCACATGCGCGAATAGAACTCGCCATTTACCTCACCGGTCAGCAATTCACCCGGCTTGAGGAACACATGAAGCTGCGAAAACAGTTTGATCTCGGTCGCCGACATGCGCCGCACCAAGTGCTTGGCAGACAGTTGCGAAGGGTGATCGAGGCCAGCAGCGGCGAGCATTTCTGCCAGCGCCTTGAGCGTGCTGCGATGAAAGTTGAACACACGCTGGGCCTTGTCCGGCACCACCAGCGCGCGTTGGCGCAGCGGGTCTTGAGTCGCAACGCCGGTCGGGCATTTGTTGGTGTGACACGACTGGGACTGAATGCAGCCGATCGCAAACATGAAGCCCCGCGCCGAGTTGGCCCAGTCGGCACCGATGGCCAAAACGCTGGCGATATCGAACGCGCTGACGATCTTGCCGCTGGCGCCGAGCTTGATTTTGTCGCGCAGGTTCAGGCCCACCAGGGTGTTGTGCACGAACAACAGGCCTTCACGCAACGGCACACCGATGTGGTCGGTGAACTCCACGGGAGCTGCACCGGTGCCGCCTTCCTTGCCATCCACCACGATAAAGTCCGGGAGGATGCCGGTTTCCAGCATGGCCTTGGCGATGCCCATGAACTCCCACGGATGGCCCAGGCAAAACTTGAAGCCTACCGGTTTTCCACCGGACAACTCGCGCAGTTGTTGGATGAACTGCATCATTTCGATAGGCGTGGAAAACGCGCTGTGGCGCGACGGCGAGATGCAGTCTTCGCCCATCATGATGCCGCGTGTCTCGGCGATTTCCTGGGTGACCTTGTGCTTGGGCAAAATCCCGCCATGGCCGGGCTTGGCGCCCTGGCTCATCTTGATTTCGATCATGCGCACTTGCGGGTCCTGTGCCTGCACGGCGAAGCGTTCCGGGTCGAAACGGCCGTCGCTGGTTCGGCAACCGAAGTAGCCGCTGCCCAGTTCCCAGGTCAGGTCGCCGCCGTTTTCGCGGTGATAGGGGCTGATGCTGCCTTCGCCGGTGTCGTGGGCAAAGTTGCCGAGCTTGGCGCCTTGATTGAGCGCGCGGATTGCGTTGGCGCTCAGCGAGCCAAAACTCATTGCCGAGATATTGAACACCGATGCCGAATACGGTTGCTTGCACTGCGGCCCGCCGACCATCACGCGAAAGGCGCTTGGGTCGCTCAAGGGGGCTGGGCGCATGGAGTGGCCGATAAATTCGAAGCCCGACTGGTACACATCGATCAGGGTGCCGAAGGGTTTGTCGGCACTTTCATTCTTGGCGCGCGAATACACCAGCGAACGCTGGGCCCGGGAAAAGGGCAGGGCGTCGCTGTCGGATTCGAGCAGGTACTGGCGGATTTCCGGGCGGATGGCTTCCACCAGGTAACGGATATTGCCCAGGATCGGATAGTTGCGGCGCACGGCGTGGGGACTTTGCAGCAGGTCGAAAATGCCGATCAGGCTGAGGATGCCGGTGACCACGGTGATGGGCCACAGCCATTCATGTTCGATAAACGGGAGGCTGGCGAGGGTAAAAATGACGCACACGGCAAAGAAGGCGTAACGGCTTAATAACGACAGGCTCATACGGTTTTCCTTGGGTTCGGACTCATCGGCTAGGCGGTTTGCGCCTGAAGAAAGATCGAGAACAGCTCCGACTGGGATTTGATCCCTAGCTTGCTGTACATGTGTTTCTTATGGACTTTCACGGTTTCAACAGAGATTTCCAGCTTACGAGCGATTTCCTTGCTGGAGCAACCGCTGAGCATCAAACGGCCGACATCCAGTTCGCGGGCGGTAAGCTGCGCGCCCCATTCATCATTCTGGATCGGCTGCTGCGGTGCGCTGACCTGATTGAGTTCGTAGGGCAGGCGCTGGCGCAACAGGCTCAGCACCCACGGCTGGATCAACGACAGCAGGGCAATCTGGTTTTGGTCAAAGCGCTGCCTAGATCCCAGTGACAGGCACAGCGTGCGACCATCAGGCAGGTGGCAATTGAACTGGATCTCATCGGCCACCACGTTCAGACGGAAGTAGCGTTGATAATACTCGGTGAGTTCAAAGTGCTCCGGCGCGACTTCGGCCAGGCGCAACAGACCGGTACGCGAATGCTCGCGGCTGGCGATGTAGAAGGGGTCGAGCAGGTAAAGGCCGTTGAGGTAGTCCTGGAACAGATGGTCCGGCGTGCCATCGGCGCCAGGGCACTCGGCGAATACCAACGGCCGGTGCTCACTGCTGAACAGCAGCACTACCCAACTGTCGAACGGCACGTATTGGTCCAGCAACCGCACCAGTTGGGTCCAGAAGTTGGCCTGGTCCAGGGCGTCTATCATTTGCCCCACCGAACGGTGCCAGGCGATGTCTTGCAGCGACATGGTCATTATCTACCCCTATCGGGTTACCCCCGCCGCGTAATTCCCTGGCCTGGTGTGGCTGCGCATACTGCGGCACAGATTGAGAACAAGGAATACCCATGAAGGTCGAATTTGCCCAGTTGGCGGGCCGTGATAACGGTACAGCTTACAACCTTGAGCGCGCTTTGGCGGCGATTGCTGCCAGTGCCGGCGATACGCAGCTGATCGTCTTCCCGGAAACCCACCTGATGGGCTTCCCGTCGGCCGAGACCGTCGCCGACATTGCCGAGCCGCTGGACGGCCCGACCGTGCAGGCCGTTATCCAGGCCGCCCGCGAGCGCAACATCGCCGTGGTGATCGGCATGGCCGAGAACGATAACGGCCAGTTCTACAACACCACCTTGCTGATTACCCCCGAGGGCATCGCCCTGCGTTATCGCAAGACCCACCTCTGGGCCTCGGATCGCGGTGTGTTTACCCCGGGCGACCGCTACGCCACCTGTGTGTGGAACGGCGTACGCATCGGCCTGTTGATCTGCTACGACATCGAATTTCCGGAAACCGCCCGCGCCAATGCGCAATTGGGCGCCGAACTGTTGATCGTCACCAACGGCAACATGGACCCGTACGGTCCCACCCATCGCACCGCCATCATGGCTCGTGCCCAGGAAAACCAGGCGTTTGCGCTGATGGTCAACCGGGTAGGCGAGGGCGATGGCGGCCTGTTGTTCGCCGGCGGCAGCGCTCTTGTGGACCCGATAGGCACCTTGCTGTTCGAGGCCGGGCGCGAGGAAGGGCAATTCACGGTCGAGCTGGACCTTGACCAACTGGCAGCGGCGCGCAAGGACTACCGCTACCTGGATGACCAGCGCTTGAAATTGCCGGGTGAGGTGATCGAGCGCGCAGACGGCATACGGGAGCTTCTGATCCCCAATTTCCCCGGCTGACGGCAACCCTGTAGTGAGCGAGCTTGCCTCGCGCTGGGGGGCGAAGCCACCCCAACCAGGCCGCCGCAGTGTTTCAGTAAGACCGAGGTGCCTGGGTTTGGGGCGACTTCGCCACCCAGCGCGAGGCAAGCTCGCTCACTACAACCCCGTGCAGTCCATAAGAAAAAAGACACCTGCAACACCCATTTCAGTTCTGCCATAAATCTAATAAATCAGCGGAGAATCGCTCATGGCTCGTTTGCAACGCACCCTGTCATTAGGGTCGGTGGTGCTGTTTGGCATCGCCTATATGACGCCGATCATTGTGCTCGGCACCTTTGGCATCCTGGCGCAATCCACTGCGGGCATGGTCCCCGCCGCGTATCTGGCGGCGCTGGTAGCGATGTTCTTTACCGCCATGAGCTACGGGCGCATGGCCTCGGCCTTTCCGGTCGCCGGTTCCGCCTACAGTTATGTGCGCAAGGCAATCAGCCCGAAACTGGGGTTTATCGCGGGTTGGGCGGTGTTGCTCGACTACCTGTTCTTGCCCATGGCCATTTGGCTGATCGGTGCGGCGTACCTCAATTCGGCGTTCCCGGCAGTGCCGCAATGGATCTGGGTGCTGGCGTTTATCGGCATCACCAGCGCCATCAACATCGTCGGCCTCAAGCTGGCCAACGGCATCAATGCGTTGCTGATGCTGGTGCAGTTCCTGGTGCTGATCGCGTTCGTGGCGCTGTGCATCCATTACATCGGCGGCGACGCCAGCAAGCCGCTGTGGACCATCACCCCGTTCTTCAACGGCCAGATGCAGATGCCGTTGATCATGAGCGGGGCGGCCATTGCCTGCTATTCGTTCCTGGGCTTTGACGCGGTCAGCACCCTGACCGAAGAAACCCGCGACCCACGTCGCACCATTCCACGGGCCATCATGTTGATCACCTTGATCGGCGGCCTGATTTTTGTGGCGGTGTCCTACTTCGTGCAGATCGCTCATCCGTCGTTCGAATTCGCCAACGTCGATTCGGCGGCGTACGAAATTGCGCGCAATATCGGCGGCGACCTGTTTGTGTCGATCTTCCTGATCGGCCTGATCGTCGGTCAATTCGCTTCGGGGCTGTCGGCCCAGGCCAGTGGTTCGCGGTTGTTGTTTGCCATGGGCCGTGACGGTGTGTTGCCCAAGTCGTTCTTCGGCACCTTGCATGCGCGCTTCGGCACACCGGTCAACAGCATCCTGTTGTGTGCAGTGGTGGCGCTGCTGGCGTTGAAGCTAGACGTGACCACCTCCACCTCGTTCATCAACTTCGGTGCGTTCCTGGCGTTCAGCCTGGTGAACCTGTCGGTGATCTTCCACTACTGGATCGGCGCCAAGCAGCGCGGCGTGCGGGAGTTGATCCTGTTTCTGGTGTTCCCGACCATCGGCCTGGTCGCGGATTTATGGCTGATGGTCAGCCTCGACCACTTGGCGATTTACCTGGGCCTGGTGTGGTTGGCGATTGGTTTGGTGTACCTGGGCGTACTGACCCGTGGCTTCTCGCAACAGCCACCGGAGATGGATTTCCAGGAAGCTGCATAGACTTTCCCGGCCTATTCTTATTGCAATCGGTTCTCGTTTGGGTGCATGATTTGTGTTATTGTATAACACTTGTTTTGCACCCAGACGCCCCGGAGGCCTTATGAAAGCTGGAATCCATCCCGACTACCGTACCGTGCTGTTCCATGACACTGCCGCCGACGTGTTCTTCCTGATCGGCTCCACCGCCGACAGCGATCGCACCCATAAACACAGCGACGGCAATACTTACCCTTATATCCCGTTGGACGTGTCCAGCGCCTCGCACCCGATCTACACCGGCCAACAACGCAAGACCCAGGCCGAAGGCCGGATTGCCGGGTTCAACAAGCGCTTTGCGTCGTTCGGCTCAAGCCCGAAAAAAGCCGACGCGTGAGGCGTACCGGTTTCACCTCGAAGGCCGCTCCCGTTTATGGAGCGGCTTTTTTTTGCATTGATATCGGAAGGCCATCATTTTGCCAAAAACCGACTAAACTACTCAGTAATCGCCAAGGAGGCAGGCCCAGACTGTAGGGAGCGCATACCGACGATCCGAGGTGTCCCATGGGAGAGTCAGTTACTTTCACCGATACCGACCGCGCCGTGGTGCTGTTGATCGATGCCCACCCGGACGTACTCCGCAGCCTCACCCACCTGCTGCGGCTGGAGCCCTTCGACCTGTACAGCGCTGCTTGCGCCGCTGATGCCTTGGCGATCCTCGCCAGCCAACCCGTCGACCTGGTGATGAGCGCCGCACGCCTGCCAGACATGGACGGCGCTTCGCTGCTGGCGCACATCCACCAACACTATCCCCACACCGTGCGCATCCTGCTTACAGGTGAGACCGACCTGACGCTGATCATCAAGGCCATCAACGAAGGCGAGATCTACCGCTACCTCAGCAAACCCTGGAACGATGAAGAACTGCTGTCGGCGTTGCGCCAATCCCTGGCTCATCAGCATTCCGAGCGTGAGCGACTGCGCCTGGAACAGCTGATCTTGCAGCAGAACGAAGCACTCAAGCAGCTCAACGCCACGCTGGAAAAACGCGTGGCCGCACGCACCAGCGAACTGCAGCAAACCGCTGACATGCTCGACCTGGCCTACGAAGAACTCAAACACAGCTACGCCACCGGCGCCGAAGTGTTCTCGCTGCTGGCCAACCTGCGCCTGCCGCGTGCCAAGCAGACCAACCGGCAGATCATCGAACTGGTGCGCACCTGGTGCATCGCCCATGGCGTGGACTCTGCCAGCAACCGCGACCTGACCATGGCCGCAGCGCTCTACAACATCGGCAAGTTGAGTTGGAGCGACAGCATGATGGCCTCGCCCTCGGACCTGCTGCACAGCAGCGACCGTGAACGCTATCGCGCCTACGCCACGCAAAGCGAGTCGCTGTTGATGGCCCTGGAACCGATGAAAGACGCCGCACGGCTGATCCGCCATCACCAGGAACGCTGGGACGGCAGCGGTTTCCCCGACCACCTCAAGGGCGAGGCGATTCCCGCAGGTTCACGCCTGCTCAAACTGGCGGTGGATTTCATCGAGCTGCAAAAAGGCCTGATCCTGGAGCGGCAGATGAACAGTGACGAAGCGCTGCTGTACATCCGCAAATACGCAGGGCGGCTGTATGACCCGAACATGGTCGAGGACTTTGTGCAGGTGTGCGCCACCTACCTCAATGACGTGACCCTGGGCGACCCCAACGTCAAGGTGCTCGGTACTCGGGAACTGGAGGAGGGCATGGTGCTGGCGCGCAGTCTGAACGCCGATAACGGTATGTTGCTGCTTAATGCCGGCAAGGTGTTGAACTTGCCGTTGGTGGATAAGTTGATTGCCTTCGAGACCATGGAAGGCGCGCGATACAGCGTGTTTATCAAAGATACCGCCGTGAACACGGTCTGAAAATGTGGGAGCTGGCTTGCCTGCGATAACGATAGCCATGCCAGCAAATAGGCAGGCTGACACTCCGCCATCGCAGGCAAGCCAGCTCCCACATTGATTGCGGCGAGCCTGTCGGTCATGTGATCCTTGCGCCCTTTGCCGCCAAGGAAGACCACTCATGCCCTCCACCATCCGCATCGCCGCCGCCCTCCTGATCGGCACTGACGGCCAGACCCTGCTGGTGCGCAAGCGCGGTACCCAGGCCTTCATGCAGCCTGGCGGCAAAATCGACGCCGGCGAGCAACCCGCCGAAGCACTGGCCCGTGAGTTGCACGAAGAACTCAACCTGCGCATCGACCCCAGCGCCGCCGTTTACCTGGGCACGTTCTCTGCTCCGGCCGTCAATGAGCCGGGTTTCACCGTGGAAGCCGAGTTGTTCCAGGTGAACATCGACGTAAATGTCACCCCGGCGGCCGAGATTGAAGAGGTGCGTTGGATCGACCCGGCTGGCGACGGTGGCCTGCAGTTGGCGCCGTTGACGCGCGATTTGATCCTGCCGTTCTACCGCGAATCGTTGACGGCGTAATTCTCTGGTGAAACCCTATCGAATGTGGGAGCGGGCTTGCTCGCGAATGCGGTGGGTCAGTCAATACCTCTGTGACTGATCCACCACATTCGCGAGCAAGCCCGCTCCCACATTTTGATCTTCATTGTTTCCAACTTCAGCGCACCGCGCTGACGCCATCCAGTGTGGAAAAGGATGTGTCCTTCGCCGTCAGCAGGAAGTCGCGCATGTACGGCGCATCCAGCATGTCCGCACGGATCCCCGCATACAGCGTCGCGAACAAACCTTTTTCACCCAGGCGCTTGCCCTTCACGTACCCGCGCGAGCTGTATTCATGCAGCGCCCAGTGCGGCATGCCGCACACACCACGGCCGCTGGCCACCAGTTGCATCATCATCACCGTCAATTCAGAGGTCCGCACCTGGGCCGGCTCGATGTCGGCGGGTTCCAGGAAGCGCGTGAAGATGTCCAGGCGGTCGCGTTCCACGGGGTAGGTGATCAGGGTTTCGGTCAGCAGGTCTTCCGGCACGACGTACGCCTTGTTGGCCAGCGCATGCTGGTTAGCCACGGCCAACATGGCCTCATAGGTGAACAGCGGCACATAGGTGATGCCCGGCAGCTCCAACGGATCGGAGGTCACCACCAGGTCCAGGTCACCACGGGCCAGGGCCGGCAGCGGGGCGAAGGCGAAGCCCGAGGCCAGGTCCAGCTCGACTTCGGGCCAGGCATCGCGGAACTGGTCGATGGTCGGCATCAACCACTGAAAGCAGCTGTGGCATTCAATCGCCATGTGCAAACGCCCAGCGGTGCCGCCGGCCAACCGCGCAATATCGCGCTCGGCACCGCGCAGCAACGGCAAGGTCGCGTCAGCCAATTGCAGCAGGCGCAGGCCGGCGCTGGTGAAGCGCAGCGGCTTGGTCTTGCGCACGAACAGAGGCATACCCAGGCGCTCTTCCAGCTCTTTGAACTGGTGGGACAGTGCCGACTGCGTCAGGTGCAGGCGCTCGGCGGCTTCCACCAGGCTGTCGGCTTCACGCAGGGCGTGCAGGGTCTTGAGGTGACGGATCTCGAGCACGGGCTCTCCATGAATATAATTTGTGATGATTAAGAATGGCGTGAGTTTGTCTCATGTTGCCAGGTCTGTCGATAAGCAGGTTGAACATGACCGCTGAGCACTCTTCATCAAACTGTCACGCAACTGTGGCAGCGCGCTTGAACAAACTTCATCAGACTCGCGCTCTACTGGGGTTCTGCGTTTCGGTGTTTTTCATGCGCGTGTTTTTTCTATTGGCCGCTCTCTTGTTCGGCCTGCCGTCTTTTGCGGCTTCTCGATGTGATGTCAATGTCCCGACCCAAACGGTCGACCTGGAAAAGGTCAGCATCGCTTACCAGAGTATCGGCCGTGCGTCCGACCCGGCTTTGCTGCTGGTGATGGGTTTGGGCGGGCAGTTGATTCACTGGCCAGATGAAGTGGTCGTCGCGCTGTGCCAGCAAGGCTTTCGGGTCATCCGCTATGATAACCGCGATGTCGGCCTGTCGACCTGGCGCCAGGCGCCCGCGAGCGCCAACCTGACCTTTGAAGTGCTGCGCTACAAGCTCGGCCTACCCGTGGCAGCGCCATATACCTTGAGCGATATGGCCGACGACGCGCTGGGCTTGATGGATGCCTTGCAGATCCAGCAATTCCACGTATTGGGCGCGAGCATGGGCGGCATGATCGCCCAGCACTTGGCCGCGATGGCGCCGCAGCGGGTGGAAAGCCTCACCTTGATCATGACCAGCTCCGGCGCCGAAGGCCTGCCTGCGCCGAGTGCGGCGTTGGTGCAACTGCTGTCGCGACGCAGCGCGCCTAATCGTGAAGTGGCCCTGGAACAACAGGCCGATTTGCTGGCGGCGTTGGGCAGCCCGAATGTGAAGGATGACCGTCAGGCGCTGTTGCACCAGGCTGCGCTGTCCTACGATCGGGCGTTCAACCCGGACGGCGTGAAGCGTCAGATCATGGCGATCCTCGCCGAGCCGAGCCGCGTGCCGTTGCTCAACCAACTGCGCGTGCCGACGCTGGTGGTGCACGGCACCGCCGACCCGCTGTTGCCGGTGATGCACGGCGTGCACCTGGCGGCGCATATCCAGGGCAGCCAGTTGAAGCTGATTCCCGGCATGGCCCATCGTTTCCAGGAAGCGTTCAAGGCGCCGCTGCTGACGGCCGTGTTGCCCTACCTTCAAGCTCATCGCGAAGACGCAGCGCACTGGGCGCAGATTGACCTGGGCGAGCCTTCGAAGGTGCTGTGACATTGGTGTATCGTGAGCCTTTTACGGCACGTTTCTGCCTGCGAGGTTGCCCACCATGAGTACTCCCCTGAAAATCGATTTCGTCAGCGACGTGTCCTGCCCCTGGTGCATAATCGGCCTGCGCGGCCTGACCGAAGCCTTGGACCAGCTTGGCGCCGAGGTGCAGGCCGAGATCCATTTCCAGCCGTTCGAACTGAACCCGAACATGCCCGCCGAAGGGCAAAACATCGTCGAGCACATCACCGAAAAATACGGCTCCACCGCCGAACAATCCCAGGCCAACCGCGAGCGTATCCGCGACATGGGCGCCGCACTGGGCTTTGCCTTTCGTACCGATGGCCAGAGCCGCATCTACAACACGTTCGATGCGCACCGCCTGTTGCATTGGGCCGGGCTGGAAGGCTTGCAGTACAACCTCAAGGAAGCGTTGTTCAAGGCTTATTTCAGCGACGGCCAGGACCCTTCCGACCACGCCACCCTGGCGATCATCGCCGAGAGCGTCGGGCTGGACTTGAAACGCGCCGCCGAGATCCTTGCCAGCGACGAATACGCCGCCCAAGTGCGTGAGCAGGAGCAACTGTGGGTGTCGCGTGGTGTGAGCTCGGTCCCGACCATCGTGTTCAACGACCAATACGCGGTGAGCGGTGGCCAGCCGGCCGAGGCGTTTGTGGGCGCGATTCGGCAGATCATCAACGAGTCCCGAGCCTGACACCGTGCTGATGTGGGAGCTGGCTTGCCTGCGATAGCGATGCAAGATTCACGACCGCTATCGCAGGCAAGCCAGCTCCCACATGTGTTTCTTGTTGTTCTTGAAATAAGTGCTGGCCCGGCCCTTGCATTGCCCCCTTAAAGCCTAAGGGGAACACTGCCTTGAATATTCTTGACCTCGACCACAGCCTAACAAGCCAGGCTCCGATTGCCCGGCGGTTGGCCAGCGGTCAGGCCACGCGCCTCGACCTGCTGGACCTGGGCCCGAAGCTGCGCCTGTGGTCCACCGAAAAAACCTGGAAGGTCTTCGCCGAGCGCCTGGCCAAGCGGCCCCGGCCGGTGGATGCGCGACCGGAAATCCTGTTTGTCGGCTCTGGTGACTACCACCACCTCACCCCGGCTTTTCTGGCCGACCTTAAAGAACCCATCAGCCTGATCCACTTCGATAACCACCCTGACTGGGTGCGCTTTGCGCCCAAGCGCCACTGCGGCTCGTGGGTCAACCGCGCGTTGAAGATGCCGGCGATCAAACGCATCGTCACGCTGGGCCCGTGCAGCGACGACCTGCATAACCCGCAACTGCGCGGCGGCAACCTGGGCGCCCTCAAGCGTGGGCACTTGCAGCTGTTTCCCTGGCAGCATCCGCCGTCGAAAGTCTGGGGGCGGGTGGGCGATGGCGCCGGTCACCAGCAGCAGGAAAACCACCTGCACTGGCGCAACCTCGCGGAGTTGGATTGGGCGCAGTTTCTGGAACAGATGATCACCAGCCTGCCCACTGAGGCCATCTGGATCACCATCGACAAAGACGTATTGGCCAGCGAGGACGCCGCCACCAACTGGGACCAGGGCGGCATGCGCTTGACCCACTTGTTGCAAGCCCTGCGAGCGTTGGCGGCGCGTAAACGCATCATTGGCATCGACGTGTGCGGCGAGTTCGCCACGCCTGCGTTCAGTAACGCGTTCAAGCGCTGGGAGGCCAAGTCCGACCAGCCTCCGCCCGAGCGTTGGAGCGCCGAGGATATACAGCGCAATGCCGCCACCAATGAAGCCCTGATCGACCTGTTTGAGGAGTTGTTCCCGTGACCCTGACCGTGGTGTTGCTGGTGGCCTTTTCCATCGTGCTCGATGTGATCGGCCAGTTGTGTTTCAAGATCGGCCTGGACCGCCTGCCCGAGCTGGAAGGTGGTTTTCGCCTGAATGCGTTCTGGGGCCAGGTGTTCAATGCGCCATTGCTGTGGGCCGGGATCGGTGCCTATGCCATCGAGTTTTTCGTGTGGCTTGAAGCGTTGTCGCGTGCGCCGCTGAGCCTGCTGTTCCCGGCGGCCGCGCTGGCCTATTGCGGCGTGGTGCTGGCGGGCAAGGTGGTGCTCAAGGAAACCGTCAGCCGACGCCGATGGGCGGGCACATTGGTGATTACCGTGGGTGTGATGTTGGTGGCAATTGCCGGGAGTCAGGCATGAATTCGCAGGAAATGGTGGTGGAACGTCCAAGCGGATGGCTGCACGGTCGCCTTGGCACCGTGGTGCTGTGGGCGTTGCTGATCGGCTTTGAAAGCGCCGGCCAGTTGTTTACCAAGGTGGCCGGTGACCAGTTGGGCCAGATGGACCTCACTTGGCAGTGGTTGGCGGATGTGGCACGCAACCCAGGGATCCTGGCGGCGATCGGCAGCTACATCGGCGCCTTCTTCGTGTGGATGCTGATTTTGCGACGCAGCAGCCTGTCCCTGGCGTTCCCGCTGAGTTCACTGGTGTTTGTGGTGGTGTTGCTGGGCTCGTGGCTGGGGCTGGGGGAACATATCAGCCCACTGCACTGGGTGGGCGTGGCGGTGATTATCGGCGGCATTGCGCTGTTGGCCGAAGGCGAAGAAAACTGAGGCCACCGCTGTTTGTAGTGAGCGGGCTTGCCGCGCGCCGCGGTGTACCAGGCACATCACGCTTACCTGGCACACCGCCGCGCGTACTGTCAGGGTTATTTACGGTGTGCAACCAGGAAACCCAAGCCGTGGGACACCGGCAGCGTCTTGACCCCGGCTTCACGCTGTTGCTCGGCGATCTCGCGGTGAAACGCCTTCACTTTGGTCCAGTGCATCTTTGGCCGGTAGTGATGCTCGGCGTGATAGCCGTTGTTCATCCAGATCAGGTTGTACAGCACGCTGTAGGAACTCACGCCCCAGGCAATCGGCAGGTCCGGGTTGCCGCCGAAGTGTTCGTAGTAGCCATTGAGCGATGACAGGCACTGGCCCAGGTACCAGAACGGCAGCAGCCACAGCACCGCCTGCCAGTTGTAGAACGCCAGGGCGATATAGAACGCCACCGTCACGACGATTTCTACCTTGACCCAACGTGCGTCCGCCGGGCGTTTGCGCTTCATTTCGTCGTAGAACGGCTTGGGATCGTCACGGAAAAAGCTCAGGAACGTGTAGGCCCACGGGTTTTCCGGCTGGCCATTTTTGCCGCGCTGGTAGATCGACAGCGGGTCGATGGTTTGCCCATCCGGCCCCGGTAGGTCGGCGTTGCCACGGTGATGGCGGTTGTGGATGTCGCGGTACAGCGTCTGGGAAAAACCGATGGTTACCGACAGCAGCAGGTCGAAGGCACGGTTCACTGCGCGATGGGTGAAATAGGCATTGTGGATCTGGTTGTGGGAGATGCTGTTGATGCTCCACGACAGGCTCACCGCGTACACCAACGCCAGCGGCACCAAGGCCCACCAGCTCAGGCTATGGAAGGCTGCGACCAACCAGATCACAAAGGCGAAATGCGCCAGGCCCATGGCAATGGGGATCAGGTCCCACAGCGAGTGATGGAGCAGGCGGTAAGCGGGGCGAGCCATGAAGAACGTCCTGGAAAAATGGATTCAGGGGCGTTATTGCAAGGCTCAGACCAGTTTGTAAAAAAGTGTGTGGTTTTAGTCGAACTTGTAGCTGATCGCCGTCTGCACCTGGCCTTGGTTCACGTCGCCGGTCTCCTTGACGATGGTGCTGTTGGCCGCCGAGCCCACCAGGTGGACCCAGCTGGCGCTGGTCAGCAGGGACCAGTTGGAGGCCAGTGGGAATTCAAAGCTCTGGGTCAGCGTGAGGTTCTGGAAGCCCGCGCTGGCGTTGTAGGGGCGAATGCCGGAGGCCGCGGATTCGTCGGCATCGACGCCGAAATAGGTCTGGGTTTGGCGGGCGTCGGCGAAGTGCGCCATCAGGCCGCTGCTGCCGATAATTCCGCCACCCAGCGGGTAGCCCAGCTCGCCGCCGAGTTTGCCGACCACGCCACTTTGGTCGCGCCCGCCGCCGACGGTTTGGCCCATCTGGGCGTACACCCGCCAGAACTCGGCCGGTGCGTACTGCACAAAACCACCGACTTCGGCCATGTCCGAGACGTTGCGCAGGCCCTGCAGCGAGCCATTTGACGTACGCCCTTGCAGGTAGTTGATGTAGGGGCCAGCCGTGAAACCGTTGGTGTTCAGCGCGCTCCAGGTCAGGCCGTCATCGGTGCTCAGGCTGACGTTGCCCCAGTCCAGGTCCAGGTAGGGCACGGGACGTGTTTCGTAGCGGCTGCCGGTAGGGTCGTGGGGTTGATAGCTGAGGCCCGCGCCCACTTCACCGGTGATCGGATCGGCCAGGGCCGTGCTGGAAAAGCCCCACAGCCCCAGCAAACCGATGAATACAGCAGAACTGACCTTGAGCATGAAACGGTTTCCTTGTGTGGACATGCGCGCATGAACGCGCGAAGGGCCCCCCTCGCGCAAGCACTCATCTTGTTTGTAGCAAGCTCCAAAAATTGTAGCTTGTGCGACACATATCATCATCGATACCTGCCAAACCCCCAGCCCCGCTGGGCGATCGCCAGTTGGCACACTCCCTGCTGTACACCCTCTGCAAGCGCACAGAGCGCTCTCTTCCAAGGCCCTTCACCTCAAGGAAAGGCAGATGATCCACTGGCATATCGTGTGTGACTTCGACGGGACCATTACCCCCACCGATGTCATCGACAACGTCCTCCAACGCTTCGCCGGCCCCGAGTGGGAAACCATCGAACAGGAATGGCTGGATGGGCATATCGGTTCACGCGAATGCCTGAGCCGCCAACTGGCGCTGATCAAGGCCACCCCAACCGAACTGCTGACGTATTTCGACAGCGTCGAGATCGACCCGGACTTCCCGGACTTCGTCGACCACGTCATGGGCTTGGGCGCGACCATCGAAGTGGTCAGCGACGGCATCGAGCAAGGCATCGCGCGGATCCTGTCGCGCAACTACGTGACCTTGCTGCCGATCCTCGCCAACCGCCTGCGCCAAGTCGACCAGAACAGCTGGCGCATCGACTTCCCGTATTCCAGCGATGCCTGCCGTGCGGCCTCCGGCAACTGCAAGTGCAAATCCACGCCGCGCAACAAGCGCGTGCTGGTGATCGGCGACGGCAAGTCCGACATGTGCGTGGCCTCGACCGCCGACTTCGTCTTCGCCAAAGGCAGCCTCGCCGACTACTGCGTGACCCACAACATTCCCCATGCGCGCTTCGACACGTTCGCCGAAGTGCCTGCATTGCTGGCCCAACTGCCTCAAGGCATTGCTGCCAACGCCACCACCTTTACTGCTGCTGACAATCAGGAACTCTTCCACCATGTCTGATATCCGTATCGCTACCGCCGAAGACCAGATTCTTCTGGATAAAGAAGCCAAGTATTGCTCCTACGGCGACACCGTTCACTACATCGAGCCACCGCGCATTTTCAGCCGTTGCGAAGGCTCCTACGTGTGGGACACCGAAGACCAGGCCTACCTCGACCTGCAAATGTGGTACTCGGCTGTCAACTTCGGCTACGCCAACCCACGCCTGAACAATGCACTGAAACAACAGATCGACACCCTGCCGCAAATTGCCAGCCAGTACCTGCACAAAGGCAAGATCGAGCTGTCGGAAATGATCGCAGTCGACGCCAAGAAAAAGTTCGGCCTCGACGGTCGCGTGCACTTCAACGTTGGTGGTTCGCAGTCCATCGAAGACTCCCTGAAGGTCGTGCGTAACGCCACCAACGGCAAGAGCCTGATGTTCGCCTTCGAAGGCGGCTACCACGGCCGCACCCTCGGTGCATCGTCGATCACCTCCAGCTACCGCTACCGTCGTCGCTACGGCCACTTCGGCGAGCGCGCGCAGTTCATCCCGTTCCCGTACCACTTCCGCGGCCCTAAAGGCATGACCAAGGAAGAATACGGCAGCCACTGCGTGCAGCAATTCGCGCGTCTGTTCGAGACTGAATACAACGGTGTGTGGGACCCGAAAGTCGGTTCCAGCGAATACGCCGCGTTCTACGTCGAGCCGATCCAAGGCACCGGCGGCTACGTGATCCCACCGATGAACTTCTACCGCGAGTTGAAGCATGTGCTGGATCAGCACGGCATCCTGATGGTGTCCGACGAAATCCAGATGGGCTTCTATCGCACCGGCAAACTGTGGTCGATCGAGCACTTCGACGTGCAGCCGGACGTGATCGTCTTCGGCAAGGCGCTGACCAACGGCCTTAACCCACTGGGCGGCATCTGGGCCCGTGAAGAGTTGATCAACCCGAAGATCTTCCCACCAGGTTCGACCCACTCCACCTTCGCCTCCAACCCACTGGGGACGGCGGTAGGCCTGGAAATGTTCAAGATGACCAGCGAAGTCGACTACGGCGCGATGGTCATGGCCAAGGGCAAATACTTCCTGGAAGGATTGCAAGACCTGCAAAAACGCTTCCCGATCATCGGCGACGTCGACGGCCTGGGCCTGGCGCTGCGCTGCGAAATCTGCGGCCCGGACGGTTTCACCCCGGACAAGGCGACCCTGGACTACATGGTCGAAGAAGGCATGAAAGGCGACATGATCGTCGATGGCCAGAAACTCGGCCTGATCCTCGACGTGGGCGGCTACTACAAAAACGTGATCACCCTGGCACCGTCCCTGGAAATCAGCTACCCGGAAATCGACCTGGGCCTGAAACTCCTGGAACAACTGCTGGTGCGGGCAACCAAACGGTGAGCAACATCGAGATCGACCTCGGTGAAGGTGATGCCGGCTTCGTTCTCGGTGAAGGTCCGGTCGGGATCCTGCTGATCCACGGCCTGACCGGCACCCCGACGGAATTGCGCCAGGTCGCCAAGGGCCTGGCCAAGGCGGGCAACTGCACGGTGTACGTGCCGACCCTGGCCGGGCATTGCGGTGGCAACAGCGACCTGCAGGCTACCGGCTGGCTGGACTGGTACGAAGGGGTGCGCAAGACCTTCGTCCAGGTCAAGCAGCGGCACGAACAGGTGTTTGTCGGTGGCTTGTCCATGGGCGCGGTGATGTCGATGTACGTGGCGTCCGAGCACCCTGGCCAAGTGGCCGGGTTGCTGATGTATTCCACCACCTTGAAGTACGACGGCTGGAGCATTCACAAGCTGGCGTTCCTGACGCCGTTGCTGATGAAGATTCCGTTCGGCGTGCATATCTGTCGCTTCGAAGAGAAGCCGCCGTATGGCATCAAGAACGAGCGCCTGCGGGCGATCGTCGAGCGCCAGATGAAGGAAGGGCACAGCAGCGAGGCGGGCTTGCTGACGATGGAGGGCATCACGGTGCGCGAGTTGCACCGGATGAACGCCGTGGTCAAGAAGCGCATGCCCCAGGTCAAGGTGCCAGCGTTGGTGCTGCACTCCATCGAGGATGACATTACCAGCCGCTGGAACGCCGATTACGTGGAGCGCCACCTCGGTGGTCCGGTGACCAAGATCCTGTTGGACAACTGCTATCACATGATCACCGTCGACCTGCAATACCGCCGCGTGATCGAGTTGAGTGCCGAGTTCATCGAACAACATGCCCACGCCATCGAGGCACCCGAAGACTATCGACAGCGGGCGTAAGCCTTAAGGACCTGACGTGATAACCGCCCAAGCCTTCTCGACTGTCCGGGCCATCCAGCGCAGTGCCTGGAACGACTGTTTCCCCGGTGCCCTGGAGGACTGGGACTATTACGTTGCCGTGGAAAACGCCGCTATCGATGACTTCCGGTGGCGTTACCTGGCTGTTTACGAAGATGGAACGCTGGTGGCGGTAGCTGCCGCGTTCATCACGCATTATCGCCTCGACACTACGGTGTCGGGCGCCGGCAAGCGTTTGACCGAACGCCTGGAGCGACTGTGGCCGGGTGTTTTGCAGTTGGGCCTGTATGCCATCGGCTCGCCGGTGGCCGAGCGCTGCGACGCAGGTTTTGCCAGCAGCGTGCCCGAGGCGCATCGCCCGCTGCTGCTCAAGCATGTGCTCGCGGCTGCACGCCAGGATGCCGACGAGTTCGGTATCGGCCTGGTGGCGGTCAAGGACGCGCCGACCAACGACCCGCACTGGGCAGAAAGCTGCCGTGCCGCGGGTTTCCAAAGCATGCCAAGCCTGCCTACCGGGCTGTTGCCGCTGCCTTATGGCTCGGTGGACGCCTACCTCGGTTCGTTGGGTAAATCCACCCGCAAAGACCTGCGCCGCAAACTGCGAGCGCCGGGGCCGCGGGTAGAGTGGCGGCGCAACATCGACGATGTGTTGCCCGAGATCATGCGCCTGTACGAAGCCACGCTGACCCGTGCCGACCTGCAATTCGAACGCTTGCCTGCCGGTTACTTCACCGGGGTGCTTGAACGCCTTGAAGAACGTGCGGTGTGTGTTCTTTACTGGGTCGACGAGCATCTGGTGGCATTCAACCTGATCCTGGTGGACGAGCACCGGCTGGTGGACAAGTTTTTCGGGCATGACGTTGAGTTCACCCGTGAATACAACCTGTACTTCCGCAGTTGGCTGACCAATGTCGACTACTGTATTCAACACAATATTGCGTTGTACGAGTGCGGGCAGGCCGGGTATGCCAGTAAGCTGCGCCTGGGCTGCGAGTTCCAGGGCAACAGCCTGTTTTTCCGGCACCGTAACCGGCTGGTGAACGGCCTGCTCAAAGTAGTAAAAATGTTTATTCGACCGGACCGTTCCGACCCTGCCATGGCTGCTGCGATAAGCGAAACCTGATGATCACCAAGACCCGCCAAAAAGCCCGCCCCTTTGCCATATCGCGCTGGAGCGTCCAGCGTAAGCTGGTGCTGGCGTTCTGGTTGGTCAGCGTAATTCCCACGATGATTGCGGCGGAGTTGGCGGCGACCACGCTGTCGCAGATTTTCGACAGCAACGTGCGCATCTGGCTGCAGGAGTCGACCAAGATCGTCAAGGACGAGATTGGCGACATCCTTCACGACAACGCGCGCATGGCCAAATTGTTCCTGCGCTACACCAGCCCGCCATCGTCCAGGCAGGCCGCCAAGCATGATCGACTGACCGCCGACATTGCCGACGCCACGGACATTGACGTGGTGGCGCTGATTCGCGTCAGCGACCACAAGGTGGTGTTCAGCACGGCTGCCGATGACATCGTCAAGCAGATCAACCTGACCAGCAACGCCGTGTTGCAGACCGTACAAGTAGCGGGGGTGAGCACGGGGCTGGTGGTCTCGACCTTCGAGACCAACCGTGACGGCGAGGACTATTTGTTGCTGGTGGCGACCTACCTGGACAGCAGCTTCCTCACCAGCGTGGCCGATGTGCACTCCCTCGACCTGCGTCTATACCTGGCTAACCCTGAAGGGTTCTCGGAGATTTTTTCGACCCAACGCTTCGTGGATCATCCCTCGCGCATCCCGAAGAGTGTTGAAACCGAGATGCGTAGCACCAAGCAACCCAGCGAGCAATTCACCAGCAAGTACAGCGGCCTGTACTGGCCGATCTTCAATGATGCCGGTGAGCTGCAAGGCGTGATTTTCAGCGGGCTGCTGCGCCATACCAGCCTGGTCGGGCTGGTGAACCAGAGCAATCTGTTCGTGCTGATTTTCTTGCTCAGCTCAGCGCTGTCGCTGGCAGCCGGGGTGTTGGTGTCGCGGCGCCTGACCAAGCCGCTGCGGGACTTGTCACAAGGCGTGGATGCGGTGATTTCCGGCAATTATGAACACCGTGTGCTGGTCAGCGGCGGTGACGAGCTGGCGCAATTGAGCAGCACCTTCAACCACATGACCGAACGCCTGGGTGAACTGCATCACCTTGAAGCCCAGTTGCGCCGGCGCGACCGCTTGCACGCTCTGGGTGAAGTCGCTATGGGCCTGGCCCACGAGATCCGCAACCCGCTGGGCATCATCAAAACCGCCACGCAGCTGCTGCATCGGCGTGCCGATCTGGCGGAAACCGACAAGCGCCATCTGGAGTACGTGATCAGCGAGGTCAGCCGAATCAACGACCTGATTACCGAGTTCCTCGACTTCGCCAAGCCCAACCCGCCCATCCGGGTGTTGCAGGCGGCGCGTCCGCTGGTGGATGAAATCCTCGGCTTCTGCGCGCCGGAGCTCGCCAGCCACACCATCGACGCACAAATCGATGACCAGGCGCCGGATGCGAAGATCTACGCGGACGCCAAGCAACTCAAGCAGGCCTGCCTCAACCTGATTCTCAACGCCATCGACGCAATGCCCGAAGGCGGGCGATTGATCCTGGGCATTCGCAGCGTGGGCGACAACACCTTGATCAGCATCGCCGACACCGGCCAGGGTATCCCGGCGGATATGATCGAGCGCATCTTCACGCCATTCGTCACCACCAAGGCGTCCGGCACCGGTTTGGGCCTGGCCAAAGTCTATTCGATCATGGAAAGTCACGACGGCAGCATTGAATGCGCCAGTGAGAAAGATGCCGGCGCCACCTTCAGCCTGTACATTCCGGCTCAGGGTGACGATGACGGAGACGACGAGGAAGGTCATGACGCATAACGTATTGGTAGTCGATGACGAGCCCAAGCTCTGTGACTTGCTGTCGTCAGCCCTGAGCCAGAGCGGTATCCAGGTGTTCACCGCCGGTAACGGCCTGCATGCGCTCAAGGTACTGGAACAGGAAGACATCGACCTGGTCATCAGTGACTGGCGCATGCCGGGCATGGACGGGCCGGCATTGTTGGCCGAGATCAAGGTGCGTTACCCGCACTTGCCAGTGATCGTGATGACGGCGTACAGCACGGTGAAAAATGCGGTGCAGTCGATGCGCAACGGCGCTTACGACTACATCGCCAAACCGTTCGATATCGACGAGCTGGACATCACCGTGGCCAAGGCCCTGCAGTTTCGCGACATCATGCGCGACAACGCCCGCCTGCGCGCCGAACTGGACGAGCATGCGCAATTCGACAGCCTGGTGGGCGACAGCCCGGCGTTTCGCAAAGTGCTGCAAGCGGTGGATTCGGTGCGCGACAGCAGCGCCACCATCCTGCTCACCGGCGAAAGCGGCACCGGCAAGGAAATGGTCGCGCGGGCTATCCACAAGCACGGCAGCCGTGCCGACAAGCCCTTTGTGGCGGTCAACTGCGCGGCCATCCCCGAAGGCTTGCTGGAAAGCGAAATGTTCGGCCATCGCAAAGGCGCGTTTACCGGAGCTGTGTCGGACCGGGTAGGGCGCTTCCAGCAGGCTGACAAGGGCACGCTGTTTCTCGATGAAGTAGGCGATATGCCGCTGGCGTTGCAGGCCAAGATCTTGCGCGCCTTGCAGGAACGGGTGATCGAGCCGGTGGGCGATCCGCGTGAGCGCAAGGTGGATGTGCGAGTGATCGCCGCCACCAACAAAAACCTGCTGGACGCGGTGGCCAACAAGGAGTTTCGCGAAGACCTGTATTACCGCCTCAACGTGTTCCCGATCCCGCTGCCGGCATTGCGCGAGCGTGTGGAAGATATCGCGCCGTTGGCCCGGCACTTTGCCCAGACCTTGAGCGCTACCGCCGGCAAACGCATCACGGGTTTCAGCCCCGAGGCGTTGCAGGCCATGGCGGCGTATCACTGGCCGGGCAACATTCGTGAACTGCAAAACTGCGTGGAGCGGGCGACGATCGTCGCGGCCACGCCGGTGATCGAGGACATCGACCTGCCGGGGTATCTGTTTGCCTCCAAACCGAGCGAGGGTGATGTGACAGCGATTCTCAGCGACGGCCCCGGCATTCCCCAGGACCTGGATGCGGCGTTGGCGGAGGTTGAGAAGGCTTATATCCTGGCCGCCTTGCACGAGAGCAACGGCGTGCAGGCCGCAGCGGCGCAGAAGATCGGGATATCAGAAAGAAGCTTCTGGTATCGCCTGAAAAAGCTGGGCATTCAAGTCGACAAGATCGTACGGTGATCTAAAGGTGGGAGCTGGCTTGCCTGCGATAGCGGTGTATCAGCCCACCCATCTTGCACAGACATACCGCCATCGCAGGCAAGCCAGCTCCCACAGTTTTTGACCGAGTTGGGTCAGGTGTGCAGGCGTATCCAGACGCTGACCAGCACGGTAGCGGCGATCAACCACGCCACTGCTGCTACCGCCAGCGACGCCTCCAACCGCATCCGATCCACCATCACGTACAACGTCGCCAGGTACACAAAGTACGGAATGATCGACCACATCCCGAACAGGATGGTGGTCTTTAAATCCTCCACCGAGCGGCCCTTGCCGACGATGTAATGGGCGATCAGCGCAAAGGTCGGAAACAGCGGCACCAGACCTGCGATGTAGTAGTTCTTGGTCTTGGCCAGCGCCGCCAGGACCAACACCATTGCTGCGCCAAGGGCGGCCTTCAATAGCAGATCCATCAGTGGCTCAACCCGTATTTCTTGACCTTGTCGAACAGCGTGGTCTTGGCCAGCCCCAGTTCCTGGCTCGCCTGGGTCAAGTTGCCGCCGCTGCGTTGCAAGGCATCGCTGAGCAGGTTGCGTTCGAAGGCTTCCACCGCTTCGGTAAAGGCCAAGCCACCGCTGCCGCCGCCGGCGCCGCTTTTCTTGAAGGCGGGCAGGCCAAGGGCGAAACGTTCGGCGACGTTGCGCAGTTCGCGTACGTTGCCCGGCCAGTCGTGGCTCATCAGGGTCGACAGGGTCTGGTTGTCCAGCTCCGGCACACTGCGGTCGAAACGTAGCGACGACTGCTGCAGGAAGTGTTCGAACAATTGCAGGATGTCTTCACGGCGCTCGCGCAGCGGAGGCAGTTCCAGGGTGACCACGTTGAGGCGGTAATACAGGTCGCTGCGAAATTGGCTGGCGCGGCTCAGCTCGTCGAGGTCGGACTTGGTGGCCGCGATCACCCGGCAATCCACCGCTACGCTCTGGTTGGAACCCAGGCGTTCCAGGGTGCGTTCCTGCAACACGCGCAGCAGTTTTATCTGCAGGTTGATCGGCATGCTTTCCACTTCATCGAGGAACAACGTGCCTTCGTGAGCGTGCTCGATCTTGCCGATGCGGCGTTTGCCGGCGCCGGTAAAGGCGTTGGCTTCGTGGCCGAATATCTCGCTTTCGAACAGGTTCTCCGGCAGGCCGCCGCAGTTCAGGGCAACGAACTGGTGATCGTGGCGGCGGCTGAAATCATGCAGGCAACGGGCGACCAGTTCCTTGCCGGTGCCGGTCTCGCCTTCGATCAAGACGTTGGCCGAGGTGTCGGCGACGTTGGCGATCAATTCGCGCAGGTTCTGCATGGCCGGCGAGCGGCCGATGATGCGGCCTTCCAGGGAGTCGCGCTCGGCCAACTGGCGACGCAGCGACCAGACTTCACGTGCCAGTCCGCGTTGTTCCAGGGCGCGGCGGGCCACGTCCACCAGGCGTTCGGGGGAGAAGGGTTTCTCCATGAAATCGTAGGCGCCGTTGCGCATCGCGCCGACCGCCATGGAGATATCACCATGGCCTGTGATCAACACCACCGGCAGGCTTTTATCCAGGGCCTTGAGGCGGGTGAGCAACTCCAGGCCGTCGATGCCCGGCAAGCGGATATCGCTGATCACAATGCCCGCGAAGTTCTCGCCGATGCGCTTCAGCGCCTCTTCGGCACTGCCCACGCCGACGCTGGGAATGTCTTCCAGGGTCAGGGCCTGCTGGCAGCCGAGCAGCACATGGGGATCGTCTTCGACAATCAGGACGGTGAGGTCTTTAGGGTCAGTATTCATGTGGACTCAGCTTTTTGAGCGCCCACCAACGGCAGGCACAAGACAAAGGCAGTACCACCACCGGCGGGGTGCTCCACGGCGAGGTTGCCGCCGGTGGCCGCCGCAAGGCTGGCGGACAGGGTCAGGCCCAGGCCCAGGCCTTGCTCGCCGGGTTTGGTGGTGAAGAACGGTTCGAACAAATGCTTGCGCGCCTCGGGGTCGATGCCGTGGCCGTTGTCGCGCACCAGCAGGCGGTATTTACCTTCGCTGGTGCTGCCTTCCAGCCACAGTTGCGGGGCCGGCTGGGCTTGCATGGCGTCGAGGGCATTGCCGATCAGGTTGACCAGAATCTGCTCCAGGCGCGTCTGGTCGATCTGCAATTGCGCGGGGGAAAAGTCGCTGTGCAGGGTTAGCGGCAGGCTGTCCAGGCGTGCGCCGAGTACCTGGAACGCGGCATCCACCGCTTTCGTCAGGCTGGCCTCGCCTTGATCGTCACCGCGCCGGGCAAAGGAGCGCAGGCTGGCGGTGATGCGGCCCATGCGGTCGATCAGTTCGTTGATGGTCTTGAGGTTGGCGCTGGCGGTGTCCAAGGCGCCGCGTTCGAGGAAACGCACGGTGTTGCCGGACAAGGTGCGCAGCGCGGCCAAGGGCTGGTTGAGTTCATGGGCGATGCTGGTGGACATCTGGCCGATGGCCGCCAATTTGCCGGCCTGCACCAGTTCGTCCTGGGCGCGGCGCAGGGTTTCTTCGGCCTGGCGTCGTTCGCGGATCTGGCCCTTGAGCCGTTCGTTGCTGGCGCGCAAGTCGGCGGTGCGTTCGGCAATCCGACGCTCCAGCTGGCTGTTGGCTTCCTGCAAGGCTTCCCGCGCAGCGAGGCGGGTGGCGATGACCTTGCGCCGCTCATTCCAGGCAATCAACAAGAACGCCACCAAACCAAAAGCGACGGCCACCAGGATGCCCTGGTTGATCGCGGCGCGGCGCAGGTCATTCAGGGGCGTGAGCAGGGTGAAGTTCCACGGCGTGTCGTTGAGCGGACGCGTCTGCGCCAGGTAGCTGACTTCGTGCTCGTCGTTGACCACTTCGCTGTTGGCCGGGAACGTGAGCTTCTCAGTGCCTTCGTTGAGGCGTTCGCGGGCCAGGGGTTCGAGTTCGTTCAGCGTGGCCCAGTAATATTGCAGGCTGTGGGCCAGGCGCTCTTTAGTGTCATCGCTCAGCGGCCGCACGGCTTTGAGGCGGCGGGCCGGGTCGCTGGAGAGGATGATGATGCCGTTCTCGTCGCTCACAAAGGCCTCAAGGCGAGCGCGCTGCCAGCGTTCTTCCAGCGCTTCTAGGCGCACCTTGACCACGGCCACGCCGATGATTTTGCCGTGTTCTTCCAGGCCATGGGCCAGGTAATAACCGGGTTCACCGTTGGTGCTGCCGATACCGTAGAAGCGCCCGGGTTGGCCACGTACGGCATTCTGGAAATAGGCACGGAAGGACAGGTCTTCACCCTGGTAACTGTCGGCATCGCGCCAGTTACTGGTGGCCAGCACACGGCCGGTGGTGTCCATCACGTAGATGGCCCGGCTGCGACTGCGTCGGTTCAGGCCTTCGAGGTAATCGTTGACGGTCTTGCGGGTTTCCTGGCTCGGGTCGGCCAGCAACTTGGAAACGCTGGACTCCAGCTCCAGGAGGCTGGGCAGGTAGGTATATTTGCTCAGTTCGCTTTCGACGGTACGGGCGTGCAGCTCCAACTGGCGTTCGCCGGTGTCGCTGAGGGTGCGGATGCCATAGTACTCACTGACCCAGAAGCCGATAAAACCCAAGCCGATCATCAGGGCGACGATCAACGGCGGCAGGAACAGCTGGCGAATCAGACGAGGCTTCACGGCAAGTGATGGCGGCGCGGCGCGATATTGATTGGGGTCGCATTTCATCACAGATGCCTTGGGTCAACCAGAGCTGTTGGCCCCGCCACGAACCTGCTTATGTGGGAGCTGGCTTGCCTGCGATAGGATCGCCGCGGTTCTATTGATAGACCGAGGTGTCTGCATCGCAGGCAAGCCAGCTCCCACACAAATCCGGTTCCCACAGGGAGAACAAGGCCGGTTTTAGTGCTGCAGGATTTTCTCAAGGAAGTGCTGCGCGCGTTCGGAGCGGGCGCTGATGTCGCCGAAGAACTCTTCTTTCGGGCAGTCTTCGATGATCTTGCCGGCGTCCATGAAGATCACGCGGTCGGCCACTTTGCGGGCAAAGCCCATTTCGTGGGTTACGCACATCATGGTCATGCCTTCGTGAGCCAGTTGCACCATCACGTCCAGCACTTCGTTGACCATTTCCGGGTCGAGGGCGGAGGTCGGTTCGTCGAACAGCATGACGATCGGGTCCATGGCCAGCGCGCGGGCGATAGCCACACGTTGTTGCTGGCCGCCAGACAACTGGCCCGGATGCTTGTGGGCATGCGCCGACAGGCCAACGCGGTCGAGTAGTTGCAGGCCTTTCTTGGTGGCCTCTTCCTTGCTGCGGCCGAGTACCTTGATCTGTGCGATGGTCAGGTTTTCGGTGATGGTCAGGTGTGGGAACAGCTCAAAGTGCTGGAACACCATGCCCACGCGCGAGCGCAGTTTCGGCAGGTTGGTCTTCGGGTCGGCGATGGAGGTGCCGTCGACCACGATGTCGCCCTTCTGGAACGGTTCCAGCGCGTTGACGCACTTGATCAGGGTGGATTTGCCCGAGCCCGAGGGCCCGCACACCACGATCACTTCGCCTTTTTTGACATCAGTGCTGCAATCGGTCAGCACTTGGAAGTCGCCATACCACTTGTTGATGTTCTTGATAGAGATCATACGGCAAACCTTTTTTGCAGACGCTTGACCAGCAGCGAGGCGGAAAAGCTGATGATGAAGTAGACGACACCGGCAAAGATCAGGAACTCATTGGAGCGGCCGATGATGTCGCCGTTGGAGCGGGCGGAGTTGAGGAAGTCCACCAGGCCCACGGTGTAGACCAGCGAGGTGTCCTGGAACAGGATGATCGACTGTTGCAGCAGCAACGGGGTCATCTTGCGGAACGCCTGGGGCAGGATGATCAGGCGCATGGTCTGGCCATAGGTCATGCCCATCGCTTGCGCTGCGCCCATCTGGCCCTTGGGGATCGACTGCACGCCGGCCCGCACGATTTCACAGAAGTACGCGGCTTCGAACATCATGAAAGCCACGACGCAGGAAGTGAACGCACCGATCGGGGTGTCTTCGCCAGTGATCCAGCGCAGCACGAATGGCACCGCCAGGTAGAACCAGGTGATCACCAACAGCAGCGGGATCGAGCGGAAGTAGTTCACGTAGGCGCCGGCCAGGCGTGACAGCAGTTTGCTGGACGACAGGCGCATCAGCGCAAGCACGGTGCCCAACGCGATGCCGCCGACCACGCCCATGACCATCAACTGCAAGGTCATGACCATGCCGTTCCACAGGCCTGGGATTGCGGGGATGATGCCGCTGAAATCGAAGTCCATTATTTACCCCCCACGGAGATCAGGCCGGGCACCGCGACTTTCTTCTCGACCAGGCGCATGAGCAGCATCAGGCTCATGTTCAGGGTGAAGTAGATCAGCGTGGCCAGGGTGAAGGCTTCAAACAGGTTGGCCGAGAATTCGGCGGTCTGTTTGGTTTGCGCCAGCAACTCCATCAGGCCGATCAAGGACGCCACGGAGGAGTTCTTGAAGACGTTGAGGAATTCCGAGGTAAGCGGCGGAATGATGATCCGGTACGCCTGGGGCAGCAGCACGTTCCAGTAGATCTGCGGCAGCTTGAAGCCCATGGCGCGCGCGGCAGATTCCTGGCCACGTGGCAGCGCCTGGATACCCGTACGCACTTGCTCACACACACGAGCGGCGGTGAACAGGCCGAGGCACACTACGACGCTCAGGTAGGCCGACGTGGTCGGGTTGAGGTCTTGCTTGTACCAGTCCTGCAGGTTTTGCGGCAGCAGGTCGGGTATCAGGAAGTACCAGATGAACAGCTGCACGAGCAGCGGCACGTTACGAAACAGTTCCACGTAGCAGGTCGCGATGCCCGATACGATGCGGTTTGGCACAGTGCGCATGACCCCCAGAATGGAGCCCAGCAGCAAGGCGATAATCCATGCCACGACAGCGATGGCGATGGTCCAGCCCAAGCCAGCGATGTACCAGTCGAGATAGGTCTCGCTGCCAACGCCGGTGGACTTGAAGAACACGCCCCAGTCCCAGTTGTAATTCATTAGGGTCTCCCCTCGAGATCGATCAATGTACAAGCACCCGCTTGGGGAAAATCCATTCCCGCCTGGCGGTGAACGCCAGGCACACAAGATCGGCTCGAAAACCGCCAGGTCGAGTGTTCCAAAATAAAACCAGCAGGTAGTAACAGACGCCTGAGGGAGGGTTGGCTCCCTCAGGAGATAAGCTTAGTCAGGTATCAGATTTTTACGTCAGGCGCTGGCTTGTCGCTTGGGTTTGCGATCAGCTCCTTCACCTTCTCGCTCATCGGGAAGTTCAGGTTCAGGCCTTTTGGTGGAATCGGGCTCTCGAACCACTTGCTGTAGATCTTGTTGATCTCACCGGATTTGTACAGGCCAACGATGGCGTCATCGACAGCTTTCTTGAACGCAGGGTCGTCTTTACGAACCATGCATGCGTAGGCTTCGAAGGACTGCGGAGTACCGGTGATAACCCAGTCATCCGGCTTCTTGGCCTTGGCTTCTTCACCGGCCAGTAGGGCGTCGTCCATCATGAAGGCGACGGCACGGCCGCTTTCCAGCATCTGGAAGGATTCGCCGTGGTCTTTGGCGGAGATGACGTTCATGCCCATTTGCTTGTCGGCGTTCATCGCTTTGATGATGCGCTCGGACGTGGTGCCAGCGGTGGTCACAACGTTCTTGCCTTTGAGATCGGCAAAATCAGCGTAGGACGGCTTGCCATCCTTGTCTTTCTTGACCAGCAGACGGGTGCCGATCTCGAAGATGTTGACGGTGAAATCGACTTGCTGGGCGCGCTCGGCGTTGTTGGTGGTGGAGCCGCACTCGAGGTCCGCGGTGCCGTTCTGGATCAACGGGATACGGGTTTGCGAAGTAACGAGGTTGTATTTGACCTTGAGATCGGGTTTGTTCAGGTCTTTTTTCAGGGCTTCGACAACAGCCAGCTGAACGTCGTGGGAGTAGCCCACAGGTTTGCCCGAACCATCCGCGATGTAGGAAAACGGAATGGAGCTGTCGCGGTGCGCGAGGGTGATGGTGCCGGAGTCGTTGATTTTCTTCAGTGTGCCGGTGAGTTCGGCGGCGAAAACTGGAGTGCTGATCAGAGCAGCAGCGATAGCTGCGCCCAGGATATGGGGAACGATGCGCATCAATACTTCCTCGACATTTGTTTTTTTTATGAAGCCGGCTAAACGGCTCTCTTGTACAGCGAATGCCCGTGACGGCTCCTGAGGCGTCTCAGGCAATCGTCAGGGAGTGTAGAGCATGAGTCGTGCCAGACCAGGGATAAAAGGTTAACTACTTGATTTATATCGAGATTAAATTTGTGTGACGAGGAGTTTGTAACTTGGGAGTCCGGCAAACCGAATAGGGTTGGGAGTGGTGTTCGGAAAACCGAATGGCAGGCGGCGCAATCATCGGACGTGAAAAAGCCCCGCGAGGGTTAGCTGCGGGGCTTTTTCCAACGAAGTGATCAGAACGTATAGTCGGCCGACACCACCGCCGCACGACCATCACCCGGAACGGCCCAACCGTTGTTACGGATGCGCGTCAGGTATTCCTTGTCGAACAGGTTGTTGACGTTCAACTGCAGGTTCAACTGTTTGTTCACTTTGTAACCCAGCATCGCGCGCTGCACCGCGTAGCCGGGCGCAGTCGGTGCTCCGGCGGCGCTCACCAGATACTGCTTGGACTGCGCGGTGATGCCGTAGCCCACCTGGAAGTCGTATGGCAGGTCGTACACCGTCCAGAGGCTGGCCGCGTGTTTTGGCGTGAACGGCAGCGGTTCACCTTTCTGCGTATCGATACCGGTCGTCGCCAGGGTGTAGTCGCTGGCACTGCGCAGTACGCGGGTGTCGAGGTAGGTGTAGTTGGCGAAGACCTTCCAGCGATCGGTCAGTGCACCGCTCAGGCCCAATGCCACACCATCGGCCCGCGCTTTACCGTCCAGGGTTTGCGTGCCGCTCAGGTTGGTTGGGTCGTTATCGGCAACCTTGTAGTTGGTGCGGTCATTGCGGAAGATCGCGCCGGTGACCGACAGGGCGTTGTCGAGGAAGTCCCACTTGGTGCCGATTTCATAGCTGACGGCGGTTTCCGGGGCGACGTTGCAGTTATTGGTGGCCACACTTGAGGTTTTGGCCGGGGTGTAGCAACCGCCGTTGACGCTGGCTTGAGACGGGGTCTTGCTGTTGCCATAGGCGACGTAGAAGCTGCCGTTCTCCGCAGGTTTGTAAACCAATGCCAGGCGATAGGACGTCAGGTCATCCGCTTGGCCATAGCGGGTGCCCGGTGTTTCCACGCCGGTGGCGGAGTAGGCATTGCTGACTGAGCTGCCCGCGTTGTGCTCGTAGCGCAAGCCACCGTTGATTTCCCATTGTGGGTTCAGTTTGAGCGTGTCGAAGGCGTAGGCGGCGCGGTTGTTCAACGCACCATCGACGTGGGCTGCACGGGTGAAGTTGACGGGGCCTGACCAATAGGAATTCGGGTCACTGAAACTGACCGGCGGCGGCACTATCGTGCTGCCGTTGCTGTTGGTCAGCCATTTTCCGGTATCCGCTTCGTATTCCTCGCGGCTGATGGCGATGCCGGTCACCAGCGTATGGTCGATAAAGCCCGTGCTGAAGTGGCTGGTCACGTCCGTCTGGTTGGTGAACATCTTGTTCTGGGTATTGCGCTCGTTGCCCAGCGAGCCGCCGCTCGGCTGGAAGACGCCCGGCTTCAGGCCTGCGGCGCAAGGCGCGCCGGTAATCTGGGTGCCGCTGGCCAGGCAGCCGGCTTGCGCGCCTTCGGGGCCGGAGGCGCGCAAGTCTTGGCGCACGCGTTCAACGCGGGTGAAGTTGCGCACGGACACGGCGTCGTTGAAGTCGTGCTCAAGCTTCAGGCTGAACGCGTCCGAGGTGATTTGCTGGTCATTGATGTTGTGGTAGCCGTAGTAGTCGCTCCAGCCCACACCCGGCATGGGTTTGCCGTTGTAGATCGGGATGCCGTACTGCGGTGTGTTGTCATCTTTCTGGTGCTCATAACTGACGGTGACACGTGTCGGCGTGCCCAGGCCAAACGCGATGGAGGGTGCAATGCCCCAGCGCGAGTAATCTTCATAATCGCGCCCCGGCACATCATTACCATGGGCCATGAGGTTCAGGCGAAACGCCGTGGTGTCGTTGAGTTGCTGGTTGGAGTCCAGGGTGATGCGCTTGTAGCTGTCGGTACCGATACCGGCGCTGAGCGTGGTTTTGTCACGCAGTTCCGGGGTTTTGCTCACCAGGTTGATGGTGCCGCCGACTGCGCCCGAACCCGAATACACGGAGCTTGCACCGCTGACGACCTCGACCTGCTCCAGGTTGAACGGGTCGGTGCGGCTGTATTGCGCGCTGTCGCGAACGCCGTCAACGTAAATGTCGCCGCTGGCGGAAAACCCGCGCAGGTTGATGCTGTCGCCATAGCCACTGCCGCCTTCGCCGGCACCGAAGGTGATGCCCGGCACGGTGCTGAGCACATCGCGCAGGGTCAGCAGGTTTTGATCATGAATGACTTCCTTGGGCACGACCGTGATCGTCTGCGGCGTGTCGCGCAGGGCTTCGGTGTACTTGGGGGAAGAAGGAGCCACAGGGTTGTAGGTGCTTTGGGCCTGACCTTCGATGCTGGTCGCGCCTAGCTGGATTACCCCTGTGCCGTCATCTGCCGCAGTCTCCGCTGCATAACTGAATCCTCCTTGCGCAGCCACTGCCAAACCCACCGCCGATGCGAGCAAATGCCGCGTTGAGAGGGGGGCAGAACTGATCCCGGTAGCCATTGAGTGATCTCTTGTGAATAGAATTGATATACGGTCGTAATTGATAACCGATCTCAAATGTAATAGTTTGTAATCAAATGTTTCATGAAACTTTCGTCAGGTTTGATCATCGAGGCACACACACAAATGCACAGTGAACCGTCGGACATCGGCGAGAACCCGCGTGCCTATACACGGTGGGTAATGCACGCCGCGCAATTGGGCGACGTGGACGCCCAGGCGACCCTCGGGCAGTTGTTGCTGGACGGGCATGGCATCCAGAAAGACCACGCGTTGGCGTTGAGTTGGTTCCGCATCGCTGCACAACAGCGCCATCCGATGGCGATCAACATGATCGGCCGTTGCCTGGAAAATGGCTGGGGCAGTGACATCGACTTGCCGCAGGCGGCCCTGCATTACCGGCAGGCGGCCGGGCTGGGCCTGGATTGGGGGTTGTATAACTACGGTCAGTTGTTGACCCGTGGTCGTGGTGTGGAGAAAAACCTCTCAGCCGCCTTCACGCTGTTCGGTCAGGCCGCAGCAAAGGGCCACGCCAAGTCGATGAACCTGCTCGGGCGTTTTCATCATGAGGGCGTGGTGGTGCCCAAGGATGTGTCGCTGGCTCGACAGTGGTATCAGCGCGCGGCTGAGGCTGGGGATTTTCGTGGGCAATACAACCACGCTGCGGAGCTGGCACAACAGGGCGATGAAGCCCAGGCGTGCCTGTGGCTGGAGCGGGCACTGCTGACGGCGACACCGGGCTTTCTGCAGGCGGCTTATCCGGTGTTGCTGGGGTCTGCCTTCACGGGAATTCGAGACATGGGTTTGCGCTATCAGCAGCAGGCGCTCAACCCATGAAAAAGCCCCTGGACCTTTCGGTGCAGGGGCTTTGATTGGGCGTTGTATCAGGCCGCTTCGATCTTGCCGCGGTTGTGCTCGACCTTGGCCAGGTAGCGCTGCACGTTGTCCTGTTCTTCCGGGGTGGTGAACAGGCCCAACTTGGTACGACGCCACAGCACATCTTGGGGCTGGGTCGCCCATTCTTCAGTGCACAGGTAATCGACTTCACGGGTGTACAACCCGCCACCCAAGTGGTCGCCGAGGTCGGCCAACGACTGCACGCCTTCCAGCAAGCGCCAAGTGCGGCTGCCGTAGGTGGTAGACCAACGGCGGGCGATTTCACTCGGCACCCAGTCAAATTTGTTGCGAATGGCGTCGGCCAGGGCTTCTGGCGTGGTCATGTTTTCGCCGCCAGGCAGGCTGGCCGTGGCGGTCCAGCTTGGGCGCATCTGAGTGAAGTACGGGGCCAATTGCGCCATCGCCGACTCGGCGAGCTTGCGATAGGTGGTCAGCTTGCCGCCAAACACCGACAGAATCGGCGCTTCGCCCGTGCCGCCGGACAGTGCCAGGGTGTAGTCGCGGGTGATGGCCGACGGGTTGTCCGACTCGTCGTTGCACAGCGGGCGCACGCCGGAATAGGTGTGCACGATGTCGTCGCGGCTCAGCTGTTTCTTGAAGTGTGCGTTGACCACCTTGAGCATGTAGTCGGTTTCACCTTCGGTAATCGCCACTGCAGCCGGGTCGCCGGTGTACTCGCGGTCGGTGGTGCCGATGATGGTCAGGTGGTTCAGGTACGGAATGGTGAAGACGATGCGCTGGTCTTCGTTCTGCAGGATGTGCGCGTGGGCGCCTTCGTACAGTTTCGGCACGATCAGGTGGCTGCCCTGGATCAGGCGGATGCCGTAGGGCGAATCGAGCTTGAGGTCGTCCTTGATGAACTTGGCGACCCACGGGCCGGCGGCGTTCACCAGTGCGCGGGCACGGATCGAGAACAGGCTGCCGTCGGCACGTTCCATGTTCATTTCCCACAGGCCCTTGCTGCGATGGGCGCTGATGCAACGGGTCTGGGTGTGGATGTGTGCGCCTTTTTCGCGGGCGGCCATGGCGTTCAGTACCACGAGGCGGGCGTCATCGACCCAGCAATCGGAGTATTCGAAGCCTTTGGTGATTTCGCTTTTCAGCGGGCTCTCGGCGCCGAACTTGAGGCTTTTGGAACCGGCGAGTTTTTCGCGCTTGCCCAGGTGGTCGTACAAGAACAAGCCTGCGCGAATCATCCAGGCCGGACGCAGGTGCGGGCGGTGCGGGAGTACGAAGCGCATCTGCTTGACGATGTGCGGCGCCTTGGCCAGCAACACCTCACGTTCGGCCAGGGCTTCGCGCACCAAGCGAAATTCGTAATGTTCGAGATAGCGCAGGCCGCCGTGGATCAGCTTGCTGCTGGCAGATGAGGTGTGGCTGGCCAGGTCGTCCTTTTCGCAAAGGAATACCGACAAACCGCGCCCGGCTGCGTCTGCTGCAATGCCGACGCCATTGATCCCGCCGCCGATAACGGCCACGTCATAGACTTCGGCAAGCGGTGGAGCAGGCAAGGTGGAAGGGGTCATCGGCTGGCCTCGCGACTGTTTTTCGTCTTGGAATTCGAACATTAATGTTCATTTGCGAAAATGGTAGCTGATAAACGCGGGCACAGCCACCCGACTTCGATTGAAAAAACTCATCGAAGGGCGGGGAAAGGAAAATTTGTGAACAATTTTGTGCGGGTGGAGTTGTTATGTAGTGAGCGGGCTTGCCCCGCGCTGGGGGGCAAGCCCGCTCACTACAGGTTTACACGACTTCCAGTCGGACCTTGTGCTGATTCAAAAGCTGCACCAGCGCCGGAACTGGCTGCTGATCCGTCACCAGGCAATCCACCAGGCTGATCGGCCCCAGGCGAATCATGGCGTTGCGCCCGAATTTGCTGGAGTCCGCCGCCAGGATGACCTGGCGCGCATTGGCAATGATCGCCTGGGAGACGCGTACTTCCTGGTAATCAAAGTCCAACAGACTGCCATCTTCATCAATCCCGCTGATGCCCACCAAGGCAAAGTCCACTTTGAACTGGTTGATGAAGTCGACACTCGCCTGGCCCACCACACCGCCGTCACGCCGCACGTTACCGCCGGTCAACAGCACGTCGAAGTCGTCCTTGGCGCTGAGCATGGTGGCGACGTTGAGGTTGTTGGTGATGATTTTCAGGTGGCTGTGGTTGAGCAGCGCACGGGCGATGGACTCGGTGGTGGTACCGATATTGATGAACAGCGAGGCATGGTCGGGGATTTGCGCGGCAATGGCTTCGCCGATGCGCTGTTTCTCGTCACGCATCTGGTCGGCACGCATGGCGTACGCGGTGTTTTCGACACTGGAGTCATAGGCCGCGCCGCCGTGGTAGCGGCGCAGCAGGTTGGCGTCCGCCAGTTGGTTGATATCGCGGCGGATGGTTTGCGGGGTGACGACGAAGAGCTGCGCCATTTCCTCGATACTGACGTAGCCGCGTTCGCGGACCAGTTCGAGGATTTGTTGTTGGCGGGGAGGCAGATTCATGAGGCGTCCTTTGGGCTGCCGTACAAAAGTGGCCCATGATGACGCAGGAACCTGCTCCCTGCCAGTTACAACCCGAGGTTGGCTTATTCAGCGCCTTCGTGGGGCTCCCAGTCACGGGTGCGGCTGACCGCTTTTTGCCAGCCGGCGTAGAGCTTCTCTTTTTCGCTCTCTTCGAGTTGCGGTTCGAATTCGCGCTCGATCACGGCCTTGCCACGCAACTCGTCCAGGCTGCCCCAGAAGCCGCACGCCAGGCCCGCCAAGTAGGCGGCGCCCAATGCGGTGGTCTCGCGCATTTGCGGGCGCTCGACCTGGGTGCCGAGGATGTCGGCCTGGAATTGCATCAAGAAGTTGTTGGCCACCGCGCCGCCGTCCACGCGCAGGGCTTTGAGGCGTTCGCCGGAGTCTTGCTGCATGGCGTCGAGTACGTCACGGGTCTGGTAGGCAATCGACTCCAGGGCTGCGCGAATAATGTGATCCACGCGTACGCCACGGGTCAGGCCGAACAGTGCGCCACGGGCGTACGGGTCCCAGTACGGCGCGCCCAGGCCGGTAAACGCGGGTACCAGGTACACGCCGTTGCTGTCTTTGACTTTGCCAGCGAAGTATTCGGTGTCATGGGCATCGTTGATGATTTTCAGCTCATCACGCAGCCACTGCACGGTGGAGCCACCGTTGAACACGGCACCTTCCAGGGCGTAGGCCACTTCGCCACGTGGGCCGCAAGCGATGGTGGTGAGCATGCCGTGCTTGGATTTCACCGCTTTGTCGCCGGTGTTCATCAGCAGGAAGCAGCCGGTGCCGTAAGTATTCTTGGCTTGGCCGGCTTCGACGCACATCTGGCCGAACAGTGCGGCCTGCTGGTCACCGGCGATACCTCCGATGGCGATGCCGCTTTTGGTGCGGCCGTAGATTTCCGACGACGACTTAACTTCCGGCAACATCTCACGCGGGATGTCGAGAATCTCGAGCATCTTCGCATCCCACTCCAGGGTGTGGATGTTGAAGAGCATGGTGCGAGAGGCGTTGGTGTAGTCGGTGACGTGAGTCTTGCCGCCGGTAAACTTCCAGATCAGCCAGCTGTCGACGGTGCCGAACAGCAGTTCGCCGTTGCGCGCACGTTCGCGGCTGCCTTCGACGTTGTCGAGGATCCATTTGAGCTTGGTGCCGGAGAAGTACGGGTCGGTGACCAGGCCCGTGGTGTCGCTGATGTATTGCTCGTGGCCATCGCGCTTGAGTTGCTGGCAGATCTCAGTGCTGCGGCGGCATTGCCAGACGATAGCGTTGTAGATCGGGCGGCCGGTGACCTTGTCCCACACCACGGTGGTTTCACGTTGGTTGGTGATGCCGATGGCAGCGACCTGGTCATGGTGCAGGCCGGCTTGTGCCAGTGCTTCAACCATCACCGCACTTTGGGTGGCGAAGATTTCCATTGGGTCATGTTCTACCCAACCGGCTTGCGGGTAATGCTGGGCGAATTCACGCTGGGCGGTGCAGACCACGTTGGCGTCACGATCAAAGATGATCGCCCGGGAACTGGTGGTGCCTTGGTCGAGGGCGATGATGTAGTTCTTATTCTGAATATCGGTCATGTCGAATGCCTTGGAAAATAAGAAAATCGGTAATCAGCCTGGGCCGCGAAGAGGGCAGGTGCGTCCAGGCTGGCGCTATCAGGAAATACGGGTCTTGCCGTTGACAGCCGTGTCAGTTGTTTCAGCTATAGCAGGTGCGGCGCTCGGCAAGTGACGGGCGATCAGCCCGCGATAGGCCGCAGCACCGAGGCATGCACCAACAATCGGCGCGAAAATCGGTACAAGGAAGTAGGGAATATCGCGGCCACCAGTGAAAGCCATTTCACCCCAGCCAGCGAAAAAGGTCATCAGCTTGGGGCCGAAATCCCGCGCCGGGTTCATCGCAAAACCGGTCAAGGGCCCCATGGCGCTGCCGATTACTGCGATCAGCAAGCCGATCAGCAGGGGCGCCAGCGGGCCACGTGGCAGGCCGTTGTTGTCATCGGTGAGGGCCATGATCACGCCCATCAGGATCGCGGTGATGACCACTTCTACCAGGAACGCCTGGGCGGTGCTCAGCAGCGCATGGGGGTAGGTGGAGAACACCGACGCCAATTCCAGGCTGGCTTGGGAGCCGCGAACCATATGGTGGGTTTGTTCGTAATCGAAAAACAGGTTGCTATAGAGGGTGTACACCAGCGCTGCCGAGCAGAAGGCACCGGCAACTTGGGCAAGGATATAGAAGGGCAGTTTGCGTTTTTCGAAGTCGGCGAAAATACACAGGGCGATACTCACCGCTGGGTTGAGGTGAGCTCCGGAAATGCCGGCACTCAGGTAGATCGCCATGCTGACGCCAACCCCCCAGATAATACTGATTTCCCATAAACCAAAGCTGGCACCCGCCACCTTGAGCGCAGCGACACATCCTGTACCGAAGAAGATCAGAAGCGCAGTCCCCAGGAATTCGGCCATGCATTGACTCGAAAGCGAGGGCTGTTGAAGAGCAGTAGTCATGGAAAACCTCAGTTGTTGTTCTTGTCTGGCGCACGCCCTCAACGGAGCGTTGCGCGATTTTCACCGTGGCAAGGATCCCCATCCCGGCCGCGGCTTCCTGCTCGATTGCTGTAGGTGCATTCCTACAGTATTCGGAAACGAAAAAATATAGACAAGAATCACGGCTGTCAAAGGTCGAAAGTGAACCATTGGTCACTTTCGAACTATTGGTCTGATGAATGATCGCGCTTGTCACATTGCGCGTGCACCTTAAGAGTGGGCGCACTAGAGCGTTTTGCGCGGGCTTGGCCTAGAATTGGCCATCTGTTTGCACGCCTGGAGCCAGCATGACCCCTGCATTGGACCTGTTGAAAAAAGTTCGCGCCGAACATCGTATCCACAGTTACGAACATGACCCCAAGGCGGCGTCGTATGGCCTGGAGGCCGTGGAAAAGTTGGGGCTCGACCCGGCGCAGGTGTTCAAGACCTTGCTGGCAAGCAGTGAGAAAGGTGAGTTGCTGGTGGCGGTGGTGCCAGTCGTCGGAAGTCTGGACCTGAAGGCCCTGGCGCACGCCGCAGGAGTGAAAAAAGTAGAGATGGCTGACCCGGCGGCGGCGCAACGCTCTACTGGCTATTTGCTAGGCGGCATCAGCCCGTTGGGGCAGAAAAAGCGTTTGCGCACGTTTATCGATGAGACGGCGCAGCCTTTTGCGACGATTTTTGTGAGCGCGGGGAGAAGGGGATTGGAAGTGGAGCTGCCAGCGGCGGTGCTGGCGGAACATACCCAGGCCAAATTTGCATTGATTGGCAGGGCCTGAATCTATTTTGAAGTGTATGGAAATCTAAGTGTGGGAGCGGGCTTGCTCGCGAATACGGTGTGTCAGTCACAGATTTACTGGCTGATCCACTGCATTCGCGAGCAAGCCCGCTCCCACATTTTTGATCCGGTTTTTTCAGTGGGCTGGGCTGTAGCGCCGCACGCCCGAATCGGACTGCGGAATCTGCGCTGCCACACTGCCCGAGGCCTGGAACAACACCAGATGCTCCGCAGCCACCCGAATCCCCACGTCTGTCCCGACCTGATGGTCTGCATGGCTTGGGAAAATCGATTCCAGCTGCGCGCCAGTCGGCAATTGCAGGCGGTATAACGTCGACGCACCCAGAAACGTCTTGCCGACGATCCGTGCTTTCAACGCGCTGTCCGGCGCATAGACGATGTCGTCCGGACGCAGAAGAACATCTACGGCTCCACCGGTCGGCCAGGTGTAAGCGCGATTGCCACGCAGGTCGCCCAGCTCGGTGCTCACGGACTCAGGCGAACTCAACTGACCTCGGATGAAATAACCCTGGCCGATAAAGCTTGCGACGTAAGGCGTTTGCGGTTCGTGGTACAGGTTGTAGGGCGTGTCCCACTGCTCCAGGCGGCCTTCCTTGAACACGCCGACCTGATCACTCACCGCGAACGCTTCTTCCTGGTCGTGGGTGACCAGGATTGCACTGGTACCGCGCGCCTTGAGAATGTCGCGCACCTCGTGGCTGAGCTTGCGCCGCAGTTCACCATCAAGGTTGGAGAAGGGTTCGTCCAGCAACAGCAGTTGTGGCTCAGGCGCCAAGGCACGGGCGAGGGCGACGCGTTGTTGCTGGCCGCCGGAAAGCTCGTGCGGGAAGCGTTTACCCAGGTTCTTCAGGTTGACCAGCTCCAGCAACTCGGCCACCACGCGGTCTTTTTGCGGGTGCTTGCGAATGCCGAAGGCGATGTTGTCGGCCACGCTCAAGTGGGGAAACAGCGCGTAGTCCTGGAACACCATGCCGATACGACGTTTCTCCGGCGCGAGGGTGAAACCGGCACTGGAGATCACTTCGCCTGCCAGGCTGATTTCGCCTTCGTGTACCGGCTCAAAACCAGCAATCGCGCGCAAGGTGGTGGTCTTGCCGCACCCAGAGGAGCCCAACAGGCAGCCGATGTCGCCAGCGTTGAGGTGCAGATTGAGGTTCTGCACCACCCGTTGATCTTGATAGCCGCATGCCAGATTGCGCAGGTTCAGCAGTAATGGCTGGCTCATGCGTGGTGATACGACGGTGCAACGAGGAATTCGAGCAGCGCTTTTTGCGCGTGCAGGCGGTTCTCGGCCTGGTCCCAGGCGACCGAACGCGGGTCGTCCAGCAAGTCGAGGCTGATTTCTTCGCCACGGTGCGCCGGCAGGCAGTGCATGAACAGCACGTCCGGTGCTGCCAGATCGAGCAGGGCGCGTGTCACCTGATACGGGGCGAACAGGGCAAGGCGCTTGGCGGTTTCGTCTTCCTGGCCCATGGAGGTCCAGACGTCGGTGCTCACCAGGTGTGCACCCGTCACCGCATCACGCGGGTCACGCACCAGGGTCACGCGGTCACCGGCTTGCTCGAGGAAACGCGCATCCGGCTCGTAGCCTTCCGGGCAGGCAACGCGCAATTTGAAGTCAAACTGGATCGCCGCTTCTATATAGCTGTTGCACATGTTGTTGCCATCGCCGATCCAGGCCACGGTCTTGCCCTGGATCGAGCCACGGTGCTCAAGGAAGGTTTGCATGTCGGCCAGCAACTGGCACGGGTGCAGGTCATCGGACAGGCCGTTGATCACTGGCACGCGGGAGTTGGCGGAAAATTCGGTCACGGTGCTGTGGGCAAACGTACGGATCATCACCGCATCGAGCATGCTCGACATGACGATGGCGCTGTCGGCAATCGTCTCGCCACGGCCCAGTTGGGTGTCGCGCGACGACAGGAAGATGGCTTGGCCACCCAGTTGGATCATGCCGGCTTCGAACGACACACGGGTACGGGTCGACGACTTCTCGAAAATCATCCCGAGTACACGGTTTTTCAAAGGCTCGAACAGTACGCCGCGGTTACGCAGGTCTTTAAGCTCAATGCCTCGACGGATCACGCTGACCAGCTCTTCGGGCGTGCAATCCATCAGGGAGAGAAAGTGCCTTGCGCTCATCATTAACTACCTTTTTGCAACAGACCGCAGATACTCAAAGCCTTGTTTATTGTGACAACGGGCGAGACCTGCGGCGAAAGCCGCACGGGGCGACGAAATAGGGGAAGGCGCGATCTTATAATTAAATGTCGCGTCTTACCAATAGGGCTACGGTTTTTAAGGGTGTTCAAGAAGGGCGCGAGAGCGCTTTTGAAGACGATTTCCAGACAGCAGCGGGCCATTTGTACACTGGCGTCACGACCTTTTGCAATCTGCTGAGGCGGGCCTGAGCCAGGTTGTATCGGTTTCAACGACAGTGTGGGAGGTTTCTGAAACATTTGCTCATGCTTAGCCATGGTCCGGGCTGATGCCCCGCGATTCACGGGGCGAACGTTAGTGGTGCCTGCCCAGGTCGAGGCCCATAGTGAGCTCAAAGCCCTGATCAAGAGACTGGCCATGACCAAGACTCTCCACCACCGTGCCTGCCATCTGTGTGAAGCCATCTGCGGCCTGACCCTGGAAACCACACAAGCCGACGACGGCAGCCTGGCGATTACGTCGATCAAGGGTGATGCGCTGGATACTTTCAGCCGTGGGCATATCTGCCCCAAGGCTGTGGCGCTGCAGGATATCCAGAACGACCCGGACCGCCTGCACCAACCCATGTTGCGGGTGGGCAGCGAATGGCAGCCGATCCCGTGGGAAGACGCCTTCGCATTAGTAGCCGAACGGCTGGCGGGCATTCAGACCCGTCATGGGCAGAACGCGGTGGCGGTGTATCAGGGCAACCCCAGCGTGCACAATTATGGGCTGATGACCCACAGCAACTACTTCCTGGGCCAACTTAAGACGCGCAATCGCTTCTCTGCTACCTCGGTGGACCAGTTGCCCCATCACCTCACCAGTCATTTGATGTACGGCCATGGCTTGCTGCTGCCAATTCCGGACGTCGACCACACCGACTTCATGCTGATCCTGGGTGGCAATCCACTGGCGTCCAACGGCAGCATCATGACCGTGCCCGATGTGGAGAAGCGCCTAAAAGCCATCCAGGCGCGGGGCGGAAAAGTCGTGGTGGTCGACCCTCGGCGCAGCGAGACCGCGGCGATGGCTGACCAGCACCTGTTCGTGCGTCCCGGTGGTGATGCGGCGCTGCTGTTCGGGGTGCTCAATACGTTGTTTACCGAGCAGCTGACTCGCGACAGTCACCTGCCGGTTGAAGGCCTGGAGGACGTTCGGCGAGCCATTGCCGGGTTTACCGCCGACGCGATGAGCGCGCAGTGTGCTGTGCCCGCCAAGCAGATCCGCCAGTTGGCGCGGGACTTTGCGGCAGCCGACAAGGCCGTGTGTTACGGGCGCATGGGTGTGTCGACCCAGGCGTTTGGCACGTTGTGCCATTGGCTTGTGCAACTGATCAACCTGGTTACCGGTAATTTGGACCGTGTTGGCGGGGCGCTGTGCACTACGCCGGCAGTCGACCTGGTTGCGTCCACTGGCGGCGGGCATTTCAATCGCTGGCAGAGTCGGGTTTCCGGGCGTCCGGAATACGGTGGCGAGTTGCCTGTATCGGCGTTGGCGGAGGAAATGCTGACTGAGGGCGAAGGACAAATCCGCGCGTTGGTGACGGTGGCGGGTAATCCGGTGTTATCGACGCCGAACGGTCGGCAGTTGGAGCAGGCGCTGGATGGCTTGGAGTTCATGGTCAGCGTCGACCTGTATATCAACGAGACCACGCGTTATGCCGACCTGATCCTGCCGTCCACGTCTGCATTGGAGAACGATCACTACGACACCACTTTCAATATGTTCGCGGTGCGTAATGTCACGCGCTTCAATCGCGCGATCCTGCCCAAGCCGGAAGGCGCGCTGCATGACTGGGAGATATTCGTCGGCCTGGCCCAGGCATTTGCTGCGCAGACAGGCGCGGTGCTCAAACCGACCATGGCACCTGCGCAGATGATCGACTTTGGGTTGCGCGCCGGGCTTTACGGCGACGCGTCCGAGCATAAGCTGTCGGTGGCGATGTTGGCGGATCATCCCCATGGCGTGGACTTGGGGCCGCTCAAGGCCAACCTTGCCGCGCGCCTGAAAACCGCTGATGGCAAGGTGCAGGCTGCGCCTGCGGTAATCCTCGCCGACCTTGCGCGGTTTGGCGCACAACCGGTGCCTGTGGCTGACGAGCTACTGCTGATAGGGCGTCGGCATGTGCGCAGCAATAATTCGTGGATGCATAACTATCATCGGCTGGTGAAGGGCAAGCCACGGCACCAATTGCTGATGCATCCCGATGACCTGGCGAGCCGGCAGTTGAGTGACGGCCAGCGTGTGCGGGTGAGTTCGCGCATCGGCATGATCGAGGTGGAAGTGGTGGCCAGCCTGGACATGATGCCCGGTGTGGTCAGCCTGCCCCATGGTTGGGGGCATGGGCGCCCAGGTGTACAGATGACGATTGCCAGCGGCCAGCCCGGGGCGAGCGCCAATGACTTGACCGACGAACGGCAGTTGGACGAGTTATCGGGCAACGCTGCGCTGAATGGTGTTCCCGTTCAGGTAGCAGCGGCCTGAGCACCACGCTGGAATTTTGCGTTACAATGCGCCACCGTGCCGACCTGTGAGTCGCAAAGTTCCAGCCGAGGTGTTACCATGGATATCATCGAAACGATCAAAGAGCAGATTGCCAACAACACCATTCTGCTTTACATGAAGGGCGCACCTAACGCTCCTCAGTGCGGTTTCTCCGCGAAAGCTTCCCAGGCCATCATGGCGTGCGGCGAGAAATTCGCTTACGTGGATATCCTGCAAAACCCTGAAATCCGCGCCAACCTGCCGAAGTACGCCAACTGGCCAACCTTCCCACAACTGTGGGTGGCCGGTGAACTGGTCGGCGGTAGCGACATCATCGTTGAGATGGCGGCCGATGGCTCGCTGCAAACGCTGATCAAAGAAGCAGCGGCAAACGCGGCAGCCAAGACTGACGCTTGATCCGTCTGCAATAAAAAGCCCCGCTTCTCGAAAGAGAGCGGGGCTTTTTTATGCCTGCGTGCGCGAGCGTTATTCGCCCATCTGCGATTGCAGGTAGTTTTCCAGGCTGACTTTGTCGATCAGGCCCAATTGGGTTTCCAGCCAGTCGATGTGTTCTTCCTGGTCTTCCAGAATGTCTTCCAACAGTTCACGACTGCCGAAGTCACCCTTGGTCTCGGCGTGAGCAATGGCGGCCTTGAGGTCGCTATGGCTTTTCTGCTCGAACTTCAGGTCGCTGCTGATCATTTCCTGGGTATGTTCGCCGATGTTCAGCTTGCCCAGGTCCTGTACGTTTGGCAGGCCTTCCAGGAACAGGATGCGCTTGATCAGCGCGTCGGCGTCCTTCATGGCCTTGATGGATTCTTTGTATTCACGTTTGCCCAGCTTTTCCAGGCCCCAATCGTCGTACATGCGCGCATGCAGAAAGTACTGATTGATCGCGACCAGTTCATTGGCAAGGATTTTGTTGAGTTGCTGGATGACTGAGATGTCGCCTTTCATGACTGGGGTCCTGCCCTGTAATAGCTGTGTATAGGGCGGAGTTTGAGCGGCGAAAACCCTAGTGTCAAACCTAAGTTATTGAATAATAAATGAAAATTAATCGGAATAAGAATGTTTGTGTTCCGCGTCTTGACGCTAACTAATTGAATTGTGGGCATAAAAAAACCGGACACTAAGTCCGGTTCTTTAAAACACGCCATATTAAGCGTGTGTAAATTCTGCTGAGTAGGGGATCGCGGCCTGGGCTGTTTGCAGCTGCGTCAGGGTTTCCCGTACCACTTGCTTGGCCAGGCAAGCACATTTACCGCACTGGCTGGCAACGCCGGTGGTTTCACGCACTTCCTTGTAGCTGCAGCAACCTTCATAGATTGCTTCGCGGATTTGTCCGTCGGTGACGCCAGTACAGAGGCACACATACATAGGGGAGAACCGTCGCGGGTTTAAGGCTTAAGTGCGTTGGATCTTAATGTTAACGAGAATGATTGTCAAAGTAGAATCGTAGGGTATTCGCTGGCACCGCGCCCTCACTGACGAACGGTTTTTTCAGTGTATGATGGTCGGTCTTCACGAAGCGTGACCGCGTCACAGGGCTGTCGCTTATACACGGCAGACTTGGAAGCGGTCCTTTTACTTCAATCGTCACCCTTACATCAGGAGATACCCAATGAGCGTACTCGTCGGCAAACAAGCCCCGGATTTCGACGTACCTGCCGTTCTCGGCAATGGCGAAATCGTAGACAGCTTCAAACTGTCTGAAGCCATCAAAGGCAAATACGGCCTGGTGTTCTTTTACCCGCTGGACTTCACCTTCGTCTGCCCTTCGGAGCTGATCGCCCTGGACCACCGCATGGACGATTTCAAGGCGCGTAACGTTGAAGTGGTTGCCGTTTCCATCGACTCCCATTTCACCCACAACGCCTGGCGCAACACTGCCATCAATGATGGCGGCATCGGCAAAGTCAAATACACCATGGCTGCCGACCTGAAGCACGACATCGCCAAGGCCTACGACGTTGAGTCTGAAGGCGGCGTGGCGTTCCGTGGCGCATTCCTGATCGACGACAAAGGCGTTGTTCGCTCCCAGATCGTTAACGACCTGCCACTGGGCCGTAACATGGAAGAGCTGATCCGCCTGGTTGACGCCCTGCAATTCCACGAAGAGCACGGCGAAGTTTGCCCGGCCAACTGGAAAAAAGGCGACAAAGGCATGAACGCTTCGCCAGAAGGCGTTGCAGCTTACCTGACCGAGAACGCTGGCAAGCTGTAAGCCAGATTCGCGGTACAAAAAAACCGGCCTGAGAAGGCCGGTTTTTTTATGAGCGGGAAACGATCTCAGTCGTTGAAGTCTTCCCAGCCGCCCATGTCTTTCCAGCGGTTGACGATGCCGCAGAACAGCTCAGCCGTCTTTTCGGTGTCGTAGCGAGCCGAGTGGGCCTCACGGCCATCAAAGTCGATACCCGCCGCTTGGCAGGCCTTGGCCAGTACCGTCTGGCCATACGCCAGGCCTGCGAGGGTGGCGGTGTCGAAGCTGGAGAACGGGTGAAACGGGTTGCGTTTCATGTCCAAGCGCGCCACGGCGGCATTCAGGAAGCCCAGGTCGAAGCTGCTGTTGTGGCCCACCAGGATCGCGCGTTTGCAGCCATTGGCCTTCAACGCCTTGCGTACGCCACGGAAGATATCCGTCAGCGCCGCTTCTTCACTCACCGCCATACGCAATGGGTGATCAAGCTTGATCCCGGTGAACTCCAGCGCTGCCGCTTCGATGTTGGCACCTTCAAACGGTTCGACGCGAAAGAAGTGGGTGTGCTCCGGGAACACAAAACCCTGCTCATCCATGCCGATGGTGGTTGCGGCGATTTCCAGCAGTGCGTCGGTGGCGCAATTGAAGCCACCGGTTTCTACGTCGATGACAACCGGCAGATAGCCGCGAAACCGCTCGGCCATCGGATGGCGGGAACCGCCACCACTGTGCTCGTGTTCGTCGTCGTAATGGTCTTCACTCACTTGCTTTCCTCCAGCAGGCGCCAGCGCAGTGTTTCACCGGCGCGCAGCGGGATGACAGTCAGCTCGCCGAACGGCAGGCTGGCAGGGGCGGTCCAGTCTTCACGAACCAGGGTGATGCGGTCGGTATTCGCCGGCAGGCCGTAGAAACGCGGGCCGTTGAGGCTGGCGAAACCTTCGAGCTTGTCCAGGGCGTTACGTTGTTCGAACGCTTCAGCGTACAGCTCGATCGCCGCGTAGGCGGTGTAGCAACCGGCACAACCACATGCTGCTTCCTTGGCATGCTGGGCGTGGGGCGCCGAGTCGGTGCCGAGGAAGAACTTCGGGTTGCCACTGGTGGCAGCATCCAGCAGGGCCACCTGGTGGGTGTTGCGCTTGAGGATCGGCAGGCAATAGAAGTGCGGCCGAATCCCGCCCACCAGCATGTGGTTGCGGTTGTACAGCAGGTGATGAGCGGTGATGGTCGCGCCGACATTGGCCGAGGCCTCGGTGACGAACTGCACGGCATCGGCCGTGGTGATGTGTTCGAACACCACCTTGAGGGTCGGGAACAGCTCGACCACACGGCGCATATGCTCGTCGATGAAGATCTTCTCACGGTCGAACACGTCCACGTCGCCACGGGTGACTTCACCGTGGATCAGCAGTGGCATGCCGACTTCGGCCATGGCTTCGATGGCCGGCAGGATCTTGTCGATACTGGTCACGCCGGAATCGGAGTTGGTGGTCGCGCCCGCCGGGTACAGCTTGGCGGCGTGCACGTAGCCGCTGGCCTTGGCTTCACGAATTTCTTCGGGCTGGGTGCGGTCGGTGAGGTAGAGCACCATCAACGGTTCGAAGCGGCTGCCGGCCGGCCGCGCAGCGAGGATACGCTGGCGATAGGCGTCGGCTTCAGCGGCGTTACGCACCGGTGGTACCAGGTTAGGCATGATGATGGCGCGGCCAAACGTGCGCGCAACATCGGCCACGGTTTGGGGCAACGCAGCACCATCGCGAAGATGAATATGCCAGTCGTCGGGACGCAGCAGGGTCAGGCGGTCGGACATTGGGGATTCCAGGCGGGTCAATCTGGTGGGAATGCTACCGGAAAAGACTCTTGCAGGCACTCGCTATCAAGTTTTGCAGGATGCATCCGATAGCCTTTCGTATGCCTTATCGATGTATGACGCTTTGAAGTGTTGTAGAAACCAGTGGAGCCTCCCGTGCGCCAGCAATATCTAGCCCTGCTCAGTGTGTTCGCCAGCCTGCCTGCGATGGCCCTCACGTTCCAGACGCGTCTGGAGAATATTGAGTGGAAGGTAGAAGGTGACCAGTTCGAGTGCCGCCTGACCCAGCCGATTACCGATTTCGGCTCGGGTGAGTTCGTGCGCCGGGCCGGCGAGCAGGCAACATTTCGTCTGAAAGCCTATAGCGGCTCGCTGGGCGCCGGTTCCGCAACGCTGTTGGCCGCCGCTGCACCTTGGCAGCCAGGGCGAGGCGATATCAATCTCGGTGCGGTACGTGCGGGCAGTGGCGATGTGTTGTTCAACAGCTCCCAGGCGCAGGCAGGTCGCCTGTTCAATGGCCTGTTGGAAGGACGCAGCCCTACTGTGCGGCACTACGGACGGGAGGGCGGTTACTCGGAAATCCGCCTGTTGCCGGTCAAGTTCAACAAGGCCTACAACGACTATCAGCTGTGCACTACCAAGCTGCTGCCGATGAATTACGATCAGGTCAAGCAGACAGAGGTCGGGTTTCCAGGCGGTGGCATCGAGCTGGATGCCGCAGCCAAGAAGAAACTGTCGGTGATTCTGGCCTATATGAAAGCCGATCCCACGGTTAACCATATCGAGCTCAATGGCCACTCGGACAACAGTGGTAACCGCCTGACCAACCGCGACGTGTCACGTCGCCGCGCGCTCGCGGTGATGGATTACTTCAAGGCCAACGGTATCCAGGAATCGCAGATCACCATGCGTTTCCACGGTGAAAGCTATCCGCTGGCGCCTAATACCAATGCCGCCAATCGGGCGCGCAACCGCCGGGTCAATATTCAGCTGGAGCGGGTGGCAACCCCCGAGAAACCGGCGCCCCAGGCCGCTGCACCGAGCAACCCGGCCGCTACCTCGTAGGGTGCGACCATCGGTCGCCCGCTCGACATAATCTGTCGCTTTATCTTCATTTGCTGTCGCGCCCCTGTAATTTCACGGTTTTGGTCGGTAGAATCGACGGCTTTCCGTACAACCCCGTGGAGTGATGGCATGGCCGACGTAAACAAGGTCGTTCTCGCGTATTCCGGCGGCCTGGACACTTCGGTGATCCTCAAGTGGCTGCAGGATACTTATAACTGTGAAGTGGTGACCTTCACCGCTGACCTGGGTCAGGGCGAAGAGGTCGAACCTGCACGTGCCAAGGCGCAAGCCATGGGCGTGAAAGAGATCTACATTGACGACCTGCGCGAAGAGTTCGTCCGCGATTTCGTTTTCCCGATGTTTCGCGCCAACACTGTCTACGAAGGCGAGTACCTGCTGGGTACCTCCATCGCACGCCCGCTGATCGCCAAACGCCTGATTGAAATCGCCAACGAAACCGGCGCTGACGCTATTTCCCATGGCGCCACCGGCAAGGGTAACGACCAGGTACGTTTCGAGCTGGGCGCCTACGCCCTCAAGCCAGGTGTGAAAGTGATTGCCCCTTGGCGTGAATGGGACCTGTTGTCCCGTGAAAAGCTGATGGATTACGCTGAAAAGCACGCAATCCCGATCGAGCGTCACGGCAAGAAGAAGTCCCCGTACTCGATGGACGCCAACCTGCTGCATATCTCCTATGAAGGCGGTGTGCTGGAAGACACCTGGACCGAGCACGAAGAAGACATGTGGAAATGGACCGTCTCCCCGGAGAACGCTCCTGACAAGCCGCAGTACCTGGAACTGACCTACCGCAACGGCGACATCGTCGCGCTGGACGGCGTCGAAATGACCCCGGCCACCGTGCTGGCGACCCTGAACCGTATCGGTGGCGAACACGGCATCGGCCGCCTCGACATCGTCGAGAACCGCTACGTGGGCATGAAGTCCCGTGGCTGCTATGAAACCCCAGGTGGCACCATCATGCTGCGCGCTCACCGCGCGATCGAGTCCATCACCCTGGACCGCGAAGTGGCTCACCTCAAAGACGAGTTGATGCCCAAGTACGCCAGCCTGATCTACACCGGCTACTGGTGGAGCCCTGAGCGTCTGATGCTGCAACAGATGATCGATGCCTCCCAGGCCCACGTGAACGGCGTCGTGCGCCTGAAGCTGTACAAGGGCAACGTGATCGTGACCGGTCGCAAATCCGACGAGTCACTGTTCGACGCCAATATCGCCACCTTCGAAGAAGATGGCGGCGCCTACAACCAGGCGGACGCGGCAGGCTTTATCAAGTTGAACGCATTGCGTATGCGTATTGCTGCAAACAAAGGTCGCTCGTTGTTCTGAGTGTTTTGCCTGTTGTGAAAAATGGCCCCTGTTAAGGGGCCATTTTTTTTGCCTGTGGATTTAATGAGATGCTCATGTTTAAGTTTTTAAACGTGCGTACAGGCAATGTTTGATTGTTTTAAACGTGCGGATTTATCGGTGGGGGTATTTTGAGGCTGTGAATGAAAGTTTTACATCTGATTGGGAACTAGTCTTACAGAAAATTCACTCATGAAAGTGCGGCGGCTCTGTAAGTTGCCGAAAATTCTGTAGGAAATAAGGGTGTAAAAAAATATGTTTAATGGAACTGAAACAGCAGAATTTTTTCGGCTTGCTTGTTTGACCTCAGTGGTAAGGCAAGGGGCATTTCCTGAAAGTCGTGTGCGGCACATTTACCATTCCCCCCAAATCTCCGGCAGATTTGACTCTAAATATGTATGGCACGGGAAAGGTCTGAAAGGCTCCATAAAACTGGATACATCTAAGCTTGCAGTTTTTTGTAGGGCGTTTCCTTTATCGTTGTGGGTTGGGTCTCTGCCTGCTGTTGCTCGGGGGGGAATGCTATGCCAACTAGGAAACGACTAGGCTATTGTGCTTGCTCTAAATAATTCGAACAGCGAAATTGGACTTTCTCATGAATAAAGTGCTGATCGTGGATGATCATCCCGTCATTCGTCTTGCTGTGCGTATGCTAATGGAGCGTCATGGTTATGAGGTCGTTGCCGAGACTGATAACGGTGTCGATGCCTTGCAACTTGCGCGGGAGCATATGCCGGACATTGTCATTCTGGATATTGGAATTCCTAAACTCGATGGCCTGGAAGTTATTTGCCGGCTGTCTTCCACCAAACAGCCGACGCCATTCAAGGTGCTGGTGCTGACGTCTCAGGCCCCAGGCCATTTTTCCATGCGCTGCATGCAGGCGGGGGCAGCTGGGTACGTGTGCAAGCAGCAGGACCTGACTGAGTTATTGAGCGCGATCAAGGCGGTTCTGTCGGGCTACAGCTATTTCCCGAACCAGGCGCTCAATTCGGTGCGTTCCACAATGGGCAATGCCAGCGAGGCCGACATGGTCGAGCGTCTGTCGGGCCGGGAAATGATGGTGTTGCAGCAACTGGCCCGGGGCAAGACCAACAAGGAAATTGCAGATGGCATGTTTCTCAGCAACAAGACGGTCAGTACCTATAAAACGCGCCTGCTGCTCAAGCTCAACGCTCGCTCACTGGTGGACCTGATCGAGCTGGCTCAGCGTAACGGCCTGGTATAGCTGAGGAGTTGCAACACGTTTTAGCCTGGGCCATCGGCGAAAAAAAGCCTCCGTCAGGGAGGCTTCCGGTCGTCGACTGCTCGCTCAGAGGTCGAAGTCGTAATCGGCCAGTTGTTTTTGCAAGCGTCGCTCTTCCAGAAGATTGTCGATAGTGCGGCGTTTGCTCAGATTGGTCTTGGCCACTTCTGCCACAGGTGCTTCTGCTCCATCGTCATCCGACTCAACGAGCTCGTCTTCCACTTCCAGTTGTTCTTTGCCAGTGCTCATAAGGTTCACTCCGGGCTAAGACTGCCGTTGGCGCTCCTTATAACGATAATCCATGAAAGGGTAAAAAAGATTTTTTCAATCGGCTGATCGAGAAAACCAATGATCCTTCAATCGTCAGAAGTCTTCTCCTTGAATTCGCACAGGTCTTCGATGCGACAGCTCCCGCAGCGCGGCTTGCGCGCCTGGCAAACGTAGCGTCCGTGAAGGATCAGCCAGTGATGGGAGTCGAGCAGATACGGCTTGGGTACAAATTTCATCAGCTGCTTTTCCACTTCCACCACGTTCTTCCCGCGGGCAATGCCGGTGCGATTGCTTACCCGAAAGATATGAGTGTCCACGGCCATCGTCAGTTGGCGAAAAGCGGTGTTCAATACCACGTTCGCGGTTTTACGACCTACACCCGGCAGGGCCTCCAGTGCTTCGCGGGTTTGCGGTACCTCGCTGCCATGCAGTTCTACCAGGAGGCGGCAGGTCTCGATAACGTTCTTGGCCTTGCTGTTATATAAACCGATGGTCTTGATGTATTCAGACAAGCCTTCCACGCCGAGGGCATAGATGGCTTCAGGTGTATTGGCTACCGGATACAGTTTGGCCGTGGCCTTGTTCACGCCAACGTCCGTGGACTGGGCCGACAGAATCACCGCAATCAGCAACTCAAACGGCGAGGAGTAGGCCAGTTCCGTCTTGGGTTCGGGATTGTCTTCGTGAAGCCTGCGGAAAATTTCCAGGCGTTTTGCGGCGTTCATGGGGCTGATGATTCCTTGCAGGCGGTCAGCGGAATGTCAGAGCGGGAGCAGGATAAACCCGGACGCTATCAATATGGTGTCGTCAGTGGCACGTTACAAGCTACCGGTTACCCACCACCATGGGCATCTACCTGGCGCTGTGCTTCTTCCAGTTTGTGTTGAGCGGCGTTTAGTTCATCCATGCTGGCTTCTGGCTGACGTTGCAGCTTGCTGAGATCGGCACGGGCGTAGGCCAAGGCAGTTTTTAGTTGGCGCAGTTGGCTGTCGATGGGCCGCTTTTGTAGGCGCTGCAAATCCGGCAGAGGTTGTTCGGATATCGCTTCGGCGGTATGCAGGGCCTGATCAGCAGCGGCCAGCGCAGCGCTCAATGTTGCCAGTTGCTGCGGGTCCGCATTCTGGTCCTGGGCCTTTTTCAGTTCGGCGCGGCGCAAGGCCAGTTGGATTTTTGCGCGCTTGAGTTCAGGGTCTTTGGCTGGCGGTGCGGGCGGTGGGCTACTTGCTTGCAGTGCCGCGAGCGCTTGCTCTGCGACTTCGAATTGGTTTTGCAGGACGATCAGCTGCGATTGCTGTTCAAAGGTCGGCGGATGACCGAATGCCTTCAAGGACTTGAGCAACTGCGCACGGCTCATTGCAACGCTGATCTTGGCCTTCTTGATCGCCGCATCATTAGCGGCTTGAAGGGTATTTTCCGCAGTTGCATCAACGGGCGCTGAGCGCTTGGCGCGGGCCAGGCGTTCTGCGAGCTTGAGTTCTTCTTCGCGGTGCAGACGTGCGTTGCGTTGCTCAAATCGGCGCCGAGCACGATCGCGCTTGAGGGCACGCTCACTACGCTCGATATCAGTGTTTGCCAGACCGCCCACGATGGGCAGCACTGTTGCCAGCGGGCGCATCTCGATGCAATCGACGGGGCAGGGCGCCACACACAGGTCACAGCCGGTGCATTCATCAATGATCACGGTATGCATCACTTTGGCGGCACCGACAATCGCATCCACCGGGCACGCCTGGATACATTTGGTGCAACCGATGCACTCAGCTTCACGGATATAGGCAATTTGCGCAGGGGTCTCGCCACGCGTGGTGTCCAGTTCCATCACGGGAACGCTTAATAACTGCGCGAGCCCAGCAATGGTTTCCTGCCCACCGGGCGGGCACTTATTGATTGCTTCGCCTTGAGCAATGCCCTCGGCGTAAGGCTTGCAGCCCGGGTGCCCGCACTTGCCGCATTGGGTCTGCGGCAACAGTGCGTCGATACGTTGAATGAGGTTCATGCAGTGATCATTGGCATGCCGGTTAAACAAACAGAGGCTGATTATCCGACAAGCGAGAAGGGGGGACTAGCTGAAAAAGCCCTGTCGCCGAAACGACAGGGCTGTTTTGCGGGCTTACTTGATGCGTTGACCCGGCTTCGCGCCGCTGTCAGGGCTCAGCAGGTAGATCTCTTCGCCGCCAGGGCCGGCTGCCATCACCATACCTTCGGAGATGCCGAACTTCATTTTCCGAGGCTTGAGGTTGGCGATCATCATGGTCAGGCGGCCATCGAGCTTGGACGGGTCCGGGTAGGCGCTCTTGATGCCCGAAAACACGTTGCGTTGCTCGTCACCGATGTCCAGTGTCAGGCGCAGCAGCTTGTCGGCACCTTCTACGGCTTCGGCCTTGATGATCAGTGCCACACGCAGGTCGACGGCAGCGAACGCGTCGAACTCGATTTCCGGCGACAGCGGGTCCTTGGCCAACTCACCGTTACCGGCAGGCGCCGATTCGCCCGTGTCGGTCTGGCTGGCGACCAGGTCTTCTTTCGAAGCATCGGTCATGGCCTGGACTTTCACCGGGTCGATGCGGGTCATCAGCGGCTTGAACTCGTTCAGCTGATGGTTGCTCAGCAGGGTGGCGTGGTCTTTCCAGGTCAGCGGTGCGACGTTGAGGAACGCTTCCGCATCGGCGGTCAACAACGGCAGCACTGGCTTGAGGAAGATCACCAACTGACGGAACAGGTTGACGCCCGTGGCGCAGATCGCCTGGACTTCCGCCTGCTTGCCTTCCTGTTTGTTCAGCGACCACGGTGCCTTGTCGGCGATCCAGGCGTTGGCGCGGTCTGCCAGGCCCATGATTTCACGCATGGCGCGTGCAAAGTCGCGGGCCTCGTAGGCATCGGCGATGCTTGGCGCAGCGGCCAGGAACGCGTCCGTCAATTCCGGCGCGGCATTCTCTGCCACCAGCAGGCCGGCGTTACCCTTCTGGATAAACCCGGCGCAACGGCTGGCGATGTTGACGACTTTACCCACCAGGTCTGAGTTGACCTTCTGTACGAAGTCTTCCAGGTTCAGGTCCAGGTCATCGACGCCACGGCCCAGCTTGGAGGCGTAGTAGTAGCGCAGGTATTCCGGCGACAGGTGGTCCAGGTAGGTGCGCGCCTTGATAAAGGTGCCACGGGACTTGGACATCTTCTGGCCGTTGACAGTCAAGTAGCCGTGCACTGCGATGCCGGTCGGCTTGCGGTAGCCCGAGCCTTCGAGCATCGCCGGCCAGAACAGGGCGTGGAAGTTGACGATGTCCTTGCCGATGAAGTGGTACAGCTCGGCGGTAGAATCCTTGTTCCAGAACGCGTCGAAGTCCAGCTCCGGCGTGCGATCGCACAGGTTCTTGAAGCTGGCCATGTAGCCGATTGGCGCATCCAGCCACACATAGAAATACTTGCCCGGCTCGCCCGGAATCTCGAAGCCGAAGTACGGCGCATCGCGGGAGATGTCCCACTGTTGCAGGCCGCTGTCGAGCCATTCGGCGAGCTTGTTGGCCACGGCGTCCTGCAGGGTGCCGCTGCGGGTCCAGGCTTGCAGCATCTGCTGGAAGTCCGGCAGCTTGAAGAAGAAGTGCTGGGAATCCTTGAGCACCGGGGTAGCGCCAGAGATCGCCGACTTCGGATTCTTCAATTCAGTCGGTGCGTAGGTCGCACCGCATTTCTCGCAGTTGTCGCCGTACTGGTCTTCGGTGCCGCATTTGGGGCAGGTGCCCTTGATGAAGCGGTCGGCCAGGAACATTTTCTTTTCCGGGTCGAAATACTGGGTCACCGAACGCTGGTCGATGTGCCCAGCTTCCTTTAGACGCAGGTAGATCTGGCTCGACAACTCGCGGTTTTCCTCGGAGTGGGTCGAGTGGAAATTGTCGAAATCCACCAGGAACTCGGCAAAGTCGGCGCTGTGTTCAGCCTGCACGTTGGCGATCAGTTGTTCCGGGGTGATGCCTTCCTTTTCGGCGCGCAACATGATGGCCGAACCATGGGCGTCGTCCGCGCAGACATAGATGCATTGATTGCCGCGATGCTTCTGGAAGCGCACCCACATATCGGTCTGGATGTACTCAAGCATATGGCCAAGATGGATGGAACCATTGGCATAGGGCAGGGCGCTGGTGACGAGGATCTTGCGTGGCTCGGACATGGGGCTCGGCTACTTGATGAAACGGAGGTCGGCCACTATAAAGCGCCGGGAAATATATTTCACCCCGTCGCGAGGTTTCCGCTTCTTCAAAGCATGCCGCTGGGCGGCCGGAACGGTTAGGATAGCCGCCTGTTTCAGTCAGTCTTTTTTCGGGAGTAGCCCATGAGCGCCGTCAATCGCGCAGCGGTGGAAGCCGTTCTTCGCCAGTACACCGACCCCTATTTGAACCAGGACCCGGTCAGTGCCGGCTGTGTACGTACCATCGAGGTTCAGGGCGACCAGGTCTCGGTCCAGCTGGAACTGGGCTATGCCGCAGGCCTGTTCAAGAGCGGTTGGGCGCAAATGCTGCAAATGGCCATTGAAGGTCTGGACGGCGTGCGCTCGGCCAAGGTCGACATTCAGTGCGTGATTGCTCCGCACAAGGCCCAGGCGCAGATCCCTGGCCTGGCCAACGTCAAGAACGTGGTCGCCGTGGCGTCCGGCAAAGGCGGCGTGGGCAAATCCACCACTGCGGCCAACCTGGCCTTGGCGTTGGCGCGTGAAGGCGCGCGCGTCGGCATTCTCGACGCCGATATCTACGGCCCGAGCCAGGGCGTGATGTTCGGTATCGCCGAAGGCACACGACCGAAGGTCAAGGACCAGAAATGGTTTGTGCCGATCGAGTCCCTGGGTGTGGAAGTCATGTCGATGGCTTTCCTGACCGACGACAACACCCCGATGGTCTGGCGCGGGCCTATGGTCTCCGGTGCCTTGTTGCAACTGGTCACTCAGACGGCCTGGGGCGACCTGGACTACCTGGTGATCGATATGCCACCCGGCACCGGCGATATCCAATTGACCTTGGCGCAGAAAGTCCCGGTGGCCGGTTCGGTGATCGTCACCACGCCCCAGGACCTGGCGCTGCTCGACGCCAAGAAAGGCGTCGAGATGTTCCGCAAGGTCAATATTCCGGTACTGGGCGTCGTGGAAAACATGGCGGTGCACATCTGCTCCAATTGCGGCCATGCAGAGCATCTGTTCGGCGAAGGCGGCGGTGAGAAGCTCGCGACCCAATACGGTGTTGAACTGCTGGCCTCGTTGCCGCTGTCAATGCTGATCCGCGAGCAGGCCGACGGCGGCAAACCTACCGTGGTCGCCGAGCCGGACAGCCAGATCGCCATGATCTACCAGGAACTGGCCCGCCATGTGGGGGCGCGTATTGTCCTGCAGGAAGCCGCGGCGCCAGCCATGCCGACGATAACTGTCAGCGACGACTGAGTGAGAAAAGGTGCTTGTTACGCTTTTACGCAATTGCTGGTGTAAGCATTCGCTTACTTTTTCGTAAGTGAATGGTTTTTTCGGCCGACAAGAGCGGCTCGAAAGAACGAGAGATTTTTCTATCCATTTGAAATATAACAAATATTTATCGTCGTTCTTGTCCGCTAGGCTGTCAGTTCTTAAGTTGCATCCCGTTGAACTTCTTTTGGAACTCTTTAAGATCAGCCCTGTGTCCACGGATTGACACAGCCATCAAGGAACGATGGTTTGAAGGAACGTCGCAGGAAGCGATTCATCAGGATGATGAAAAGGAATACAGGGACTAGGGAAAAAATGTGGGCGGGTCAAACCGCCCCTTTTTTTTGCCCGTGTCTCGTCCTGAATAAGGTTTACACCTTCTGACCCAATCTCAGGAGGGCGTAATGAATGCAGGAAAAAGGCGCAGTCAGCGTGATTACTCGCTGACCTTTAAATTGTCCGTCGTCGACCAGGTCGA